>NZ_VMNC01000035.1:0-76728 GCF_013277505.1 Streptococcus sp. k-378
TTAAGTGATAAAGTCGGGAATATAAAAATATTGTTAAGGTTGTCGATTTATGCTATAATAACGATAAATCGTGGAGGAGTAGAGTTATGAAATTAGGGAGTGATTTTTCTTGGTTATGGGTAGCTATTATTAGGATTTTTACAGCTCCCTTTTATATCATTCTTTGGTGTATTAATGTTGTGAAATCAGCTGTCGGTATGTTTTTATTCTGGATTATAGGAAAGATATGTCTGACACTTGTGTTAATTGCGTTGTTAGGTTGTGTACACTATTTTTTTAAAGAATCCAGTGAAAAATTTTTATCAGCTATTCTTGGATGGTACTATTCTAATATTATGGGGTGGTCCCCTGAACCATGGATGACTGACGGTCAAATATTTGAAGCTCCCAAGGGGGCTGTTAGTTTCTTCCCATATCCAAATATTGAAGTTCCGATAATGATTGTACTTACTCTTCTAGTAGCTACTGTTCGGACGATTTATCGTGAAGAATTTGATGAATTATAAAAATAGTATTGTGTTTGGCACTGTAGAAATCTCTGCAGTGCCTTTTGTTATAAAAAAAGAAATTAAAAGAGGTAAAACAAATGGAAATTCTTACAAAACTTTTTGCTGGTCTAGGCGGTGTTGGAACAATTACAGGTCTTGTTTGGATCTGGAATGGTTCATATGACTTTATCCAAGGAAGAAAGAATAATGATAAGCAAAGACGAGATGAGGGTTCTGATTCTATGACTCATGGTGCATTTCTGGCCCTATCTTCTGCGGGAATTTCAGCAGCAATTATTGCAGCACTAAATCTGATAAAATTTTAGGAGTAGCCTATGAATTTAGATATTAGAGAACTAACTAGTTCTCTTTCCAGTTACAGCTCTGCGACAAACCAAGCTGTAAATATGATGGCTGATGCAGTCAGACCTATTGGGTATATCCTTTTAGGTCTTTTTTTCTGGTTTGAAATGGAATCATGGTCACAAATGGTCAAGTCCAGAGAGGGAGCGTTAACACAGAAGATTTGGTTAGAGGCTTTAATGAAATATTTATTTGCCTTAATCATGATCTCTGCTTCATCTCAAATTTGCGATGCCATTCTGGAATTGCTTAATATTGTTGTAAAGGTAATTGCACATGTAGCACCTACTGTTAAAACAACCATTGATTCAAATATTTCAGGTGGAAAAAGTTGGTTTGAAAAACATATTATTGAATTTGTTGGTTTTATTGTCGGTAAAGTTTCTAACGTTATTCTAGGGATTATTGTTTTCTTACGTTACTTAGATTTGTATATGCTTAAAGCCCTAGCTCCATTGTTAGTAGCCTTCTTTATGATGGATTCGTTGCGATCTGTTACGATTAACTTCCTGAAATACTTTGCGGCCTCTGCCCTTATTGGTGTCATCCTAATTATTGTTTCTGTTGTATACGATTCGATTGTTGCAGCAGATATCCTCAAGGTTACGACTGCAGACAATGGTACTTGGGGAACGGCCTTTGCTTCAATTGCCAAGGGGGTTATCTATATCTTTGTCATGGTTGGATCTAGTCGAAAAGCCAAGCAACTTATAGGAGTTTAATCTATGTGTAGAAAAATTAGAATTAATCGATGTTACCTATGTTTAGAGATTTTCTATAGAAAGAGGTGACTATCAATGGAAACGTTAAAGGAGATAGGAAATAAACAATTTAATGATTTACAAAAGCAACATGGGACAAGAGAGTTGAAGGATAAAATAACTTCTCTTGAACAAGAAATAACACGTCTTTCTTGGTTTGCCTATGAACATGAATTATTATCGGAGCCTTTATTGGAGTGGATATTGGATGGTAGGGTTAAGATAGATGAAATCCCTCGTGCTGTTCGGATGAGTAGTTATGGTAATGAACTATATATTTATGCTTGGCGCTATGCAGAAGCTAAGCAAGATGCTTTTTATGGCATGAGAATTCTTACCCTTCTTCAGGAAGATATAAAGCACTGTGTTATAGCCGATAGTATCAGTCAAACAGAGTATGTTTACCGTTTGGAACAGTGGATTAAATATATGGCTCGTGGTAAAATGGTCTTCAAAGGAGATGAAAACTTTGAACGCTATTTTCAGGAACAAAAAGCGGCTAACAGAAGCCTATTCGATACTGAGGGGTTATGAATATGAGATTCCTGTAGTTATGCTTGTAAAGGAACATGATAAATAACTGACATAACACTAACAGTTCTAAACGGACTGTTTTTTTGATGGGAAGGAAACTAATTGAAAAAAATTGGATCAGAATTTTTAAGAGAATTTGAAAATGAGGACAAGCCGATTCTATTTAGCCTAACTACTAGAATGCTTGTTTTATACCTGTGTTTGATAATAGCTGTCTCAGGGACAATTGCTATTTATTTCTTTGGTTTACCTGATTGGTACATTTATCTTTGGGATGCTCTATTTGTCGTTCCTGGAGGAATGTATAGTACGGGAATGACCAAGCGAATGCGGATTAAAGAAAAAATCAATTTCTTTTTCCGAATCCAACAAAGAACCTATGAGACAGAATTTGGAAAGGTAGGAATGTATACGAAAGATGAGTTTATTCAAAAGCAAAAGAGAAAAACTAGAAAACGCAGAAAAGAAAAGAATTGAGCGCTTGCGTCGTCAGATGAAACCTACGACGCAAAATACGATCAATTACACACATCTACACGAAGATGGATTGATGCACATTGCTCGTGAGAAGTATTCTCGTAGCTTTATGCTGGGAGATGCTTCTTACTCGACAGCTCAACAAGATGAAAAAGAGAGTATCATCGATACAACGATGGATGCTCTTAATTCACTGGATGAGGGCAGTAACTATCAGCTCTTAGTCATTAACCGTCGAGTATCGGATAACTCCTTACAGAATATCTTGTTTGAAGAAACAAACGATGGCTACGATGACTATCGTGAAGAGCTAAATGAGATGATCAAGGAGAGATTTACGACACACGCTAACAACTTCGAGGTACATAAGTATGTGACCATTTCAACGAATGCGGATGACCGAAAACAGGCTCAGTTGATCCTACAAGATATAGGAGTTTCCCTAGGGACTCAGTTCCAGGAATCTGATATTACATTCAGGGATATGAATGGTTTGGATCGTCTAAAAGTCTTTTCTGAGCTACTACGAGGTAATCCATATGTCAATTTTGATTATAAAGAAATTGCTTTGACAGGTTTATCCACTAAATCATTTATTGCCCCAAACAGGATTGAATTTCAAGAAAAACGCATGATTATAGATGATAGTTGGGTCAAGGTACTTTATGCCCACCGCTATCCAAACTGGATGTCTGATCGTCTCATTCGGGATTTAACAACACTAGGATTTGAACTAGCTATTACTATCCATGCAGAACCTTATGAGAATGTTGAAATCTTAGAAAAGATTAACGATGCAGAAATGGATGCTGAAATTGGGAAACTTCGTTCTAAACGTAAGGCCGCTCAATCTGGTATCTTTGATGATGCGGTTGTGGCTGGTCGTGACCAAGAAATCTCAGAAGCTACCAAGAAGTGGCGAGACGAGATTACTGAGTATGATCAGAAAATCTTTTCTGGTTTGATTGCAGTGTATTTTAGGGCAGAGAGCCAAGAGGAACTACAACGTAACGAACAGAAGATTAAGCGTGCTGGCCGTAAATTAGGGGTAGAGTTTGAAGATCTTTATTATTATCAAGAAGAGGCTTTGAATACGATTTTACCTATCGGGGAGTGCTTCTTGAATGTGAAGAAGAATTTTATGAGAAAGATGACGACAGCTAATATTGCTACGCAAGTTCCTTTTACCAACGTGGACTTAAAGTCTGAAAGCTCACTCGCTCGCTACTATGGTCAAAATCAGTTATCAAACAATATCATTACACTAGATCGAAAACGTGATTTGAACACGGGTTCAGGAGTTGTGTTAGGTTCTTCAGGATCTGGTAAATCTACAACAATAAAGGGTGGAGAAGTTATTCCAACTTTACTGAAATATCCAGAAGACCGAGTTATCATCGTGGATCCCGAAGATGAATATTCTGATATTGGCCGTGCTTTCGGTGCTCAGATGGTGGATATTTCGATTGGTTCTAAAACACATATCAATCTTTTGGATCTACCAGATCTGGATCGTTTGGATGATGAGGATGACGATCCAATAGGGGATAAAGCAAACTTGTTGATGGGATTGTTTGAATCGATTCTGTCAGAGGTGACAGATGCACAGATTGGGATTATTGACCGAGTGACAGGTGTGACTTATGAACGCTATTTAACAGATCATTATACTCCAACTTTAAAAGAGTGGCACCAGGTCTTGAAAGAACAACCTGAACCCGAAGCACAAGACTTAGCTTTAGCGGTAGAAACCTATACAACTGGTTCTCAGGACATTTTTGCTCACAATACCAACGTGGATCTCAATCATCGCTTTGTTATCTTTAATCTGAAGAAGTTGTCTCATAAGTTGAAGCCGTTTGCTTTAATGGTTATTCAGGATTATATCTGGAATCAAATTGTAGAGAATCAAGGGAAATGTACTACATGGGTTTACTTTGATGAGATGCAGATTCTATTTAAAAATAAGGCTCAAGCAGACTTCTTTACTACGTTGTATTCACGGATTCGGAAATATGGTGCGATTCCAACAGGAATCACCCAGAACGTAGAAACGCTAGCTGCTGTTGAAGAAGGTCGGAAATTGCTCTCAAATAGTGAGTTTATGATTTTACTCAAACAAAAACCTCAAGATTTGGCTATCCTAAAAGAGATTGTCAATCTGACTGATAAACAGATTCGCTACTTAGCACGGCCAAAAGCTAAAGGTACTGGCTTAATCGTAGCTGGGCCAGTTGTGGTGCCATTTGAAAATCCAATACCAAAGAATACTAAGTTGTATAACTTAGTCGCAACAGACGCTTAGGAGTCTTACTATGGATCAGGAGAAAGGCAGACCAAAAACAATCGGTCATAGGTTAGATCGAAAGCTAGAAAAAGTTCGTAAGAATTACCGAACGGTTCAACAAGATAGCGCAAAACAACTTACGAAGTTACAATCTCAGACCAACTCTAAACGTCAGTTGGTAAAGAAGAGTCGAAGCCAATTTCGAGCTTCTAAGAACAAGCTCAAGAAAATACAAAAAGAGTACAAGAATATCCAGAAACAAGGAAGAAATCTTGGAAAAGAAGGAAAGGCACTTCGTCCAGAGGAAATTAAAAAGCAGGTCTTCCTTAAGCAGGAATTGGATAAGGCGAAACTGGAGAAAAAAACTTCTAAAAGAACTTTTAAAGTCGCTCAAGAGGCTAATGGTGGTTCACGCAAGAAGAAGTTTCTTCGTGTGGCAAAACAATCTGTAGAACGAGTTGCTAATCAACAGGCTAGCTCTGTTGCGCAACAGGATGATACACTGTCAGATATAGCACGAACTAAATATCGGTATCAGGATATTCAGATTCAAGGGAAACGAATCAAAACGATTGGGAAGTATAGCGGTAAACTTGGCCAAGGAATGGTTAAATCGAGCTATAGCCTTGGAAATAGAGCCTACAATAAGGCTAAGGGTAGAGGTTTCACTCGAACTCCAAGAGAATTTTCTTGGGAAGGAAAACTCTCTCGTCGTATTCAGGATTATAAGAAACGCTTGGCTGCTTCTAAAACAGGGAAAGTGGCTAAGAAAGCGAGGAAGTTTTATCGTGTAGGTTCTAAACCGCTTCAAGCTATTATCAACAATCCATTTAGCTTAAAGGCTTATCTGATTGCTTTTGGTCTGCTTTTGTTTCTGGCTATACTTGGTATCGGTAGTTCAGGAATTACCCGTCAAGATGAATTTGATTTGAATGATACTTGGTTGTATCTTTCAAAATTAGATCGTGAAAAATCGAATGACAAGGTAGATTATTGGACAAAAATTGACAATCCGCTTTTGTACTTGAATTATAAGTATGATGATATTTCAGATAAGCTTCGTATAGACGGGAATAAGTATTTTTCACAACAGAATCGTGGAAAACTTTACTTAGATACCTTATGGAAGAATTTGAGTGGGGATAAAGACAATCTTAAAACGATGGAAGAGCTTTATACCAAAAATAATCTCTATAAGCTTGACAAGGACGAGTTAGAGGAGTATAAACAACTCTTAGAAATTGCTAGAGATAGTGGAAAATATATGTTGCTTCAAGAACTAGATAATCCATTTTATACAGAAGAACAACCTGAATCACAAGCACCTCTTCAGATTATTGAGCGTTTTGGATATAAATCGAAGACGGAAGTTTTTAATGGCTCTGTTTTGCAGGCTTCAGGAGGTCAGTCTCTGTTAGCTGTTTTAGATGGGAAAGTTGAAGTTAAGGGGAGTGACATAGAAATTAGTGATCAGGATTCTAAGTTTCTGTATAAGAATGTAGATACGATTCGCTATAAAACAGGTGATCATGTTAAATCTGGAGAGATCATCGGGAAAGTAGCACCTGAAGGGAATCAAACTGTTTATTATCAAAAGCTAGAACCTGATCGATCAAACAAGAAAGATAAAGATGGGAATATCAAGAAGAGCTGGACTTATGTCAATGTCGGTTTTTACTTCCAGCGTGTAGAATATACCCAAGCAACGTCTGTTGTCAGTAATATTGAAACATCTGGAGATAAAGGAAGACGTGCAAGAGCTTTTGCGGATACAATCAAAAAAAATATACCAGAAGCAATAGATGAAGGAATCGCAGCCGTTTTGGGAGGATTTGATATTGAGAGTTCCATTACCTTTAAACGCTATGAAACAGACTTTCTAACCAATAATCAGTTCGATAAAGTTGCTAAAGAACCAACTGCAGAAAATCTAGTTGGTAATTGGGGAGCCTTTCAAGCTATGTACCCTACCTTGCCTCTAAATGAAAGAGGTTATCTAGTCAACGGTTTGCACTATATCGGGATTGGGATTGGTCAATTTACTGGTCCTCGTGCTCTTGCATTGTGGAATTTTGCAAAATCTGTGGATGGAGATATTTGGTCTGCGGAAGTCCAAACAAAATTTCTTCTGGAGGAAGATGATCCAACTAGGCGTGCAGCATTCAGAAGAATTGTAACGTCTACTGGATCCGTAGAAGCTCTTGCGGAGGACTTCTTGAATGCTTGGTTAGGAGTTCCAGGAAACAAACTCTTAGAAAGGCAATCTGCAGCCCGTCAATGGCTAAATTTCTTAAAAAATAAAGGAGGAGGTTCAACAGGTGTTTCTAGCAAGCAAGTTCCAGCAGAATATAAAGATAAGCTACCTTATGGACTACCTACCGATCAAGCACTTTTAGAAGGACAAGGCTATTCAGGTAACGCTTATGCACTAGGGAATTGTACTTGGTATGTCTATAATCGCTTTGCTCAAATTGGAGTTGGCATTCATCCCTATCTAGGCAATGCCAATCAGTGGGTTGATAGTGGCCAAGCGCAAGGATATGACATTTCAACGACTCCTAAACCAGGTTCTGCAGCTGTATTCATGAATGGTGTAGCTGGGGCATCGCCAATCTATGGTCACGTTGCTTTTTGTGAGTACGTTAATAGCGATGGTAGTTTCTTGGTTTCAGAAATGAACTTTGGTGGTTTATATGTGTCGAGTTGGCGTACTTTGAAACCACAATCAGGTATCTATTTTGTTACCCCTAAATAAGAAAGGAAAAGAATGTATAATCAAAAATTAATCAAAATGGTAAAGGGATTCTTTATGGGATTCATTGCTGTTTTATGTATTGTATTGGGTTATTCTATTGCTCAAGTACAACAGAATTTGAGACAGACTAGTCAAAGACAGGAAGAGGTGAGGCAAGATAAAGAAGAGAAACAGCAGGAACAACTTTCTCTTTCTGAGCAACAGGTTGAAGATTTTTTGATTGCTTACTATACGAAGAAGGATTTAGAAGAGAATCGCCCACGTTATAAGCCTTTTATGACAGATTCCATGTATCAGGAAACTATTCAAGAAGAACAGAAACCAGTTAATCAGACCTATAAGGGGTATGTGGTTGACCAAGCTTTTGAATCAGGATCTATCTACATTGATAAACAACATAAAATTGCTTTAGCTCAGGTTCAATATACTAGTACCACCCTAACAGAGAAAGATAATAGGGCTTCTAAGGGGCTTACTGGTAGTACTAAGGCTACAATTCGGTTGACCTATGTAGAAAAATCAGGGAAACTATTGATCAATAAAATAGAGCCTATTGTATTGACTGAAGCGAGAGGACAAAGTATAGGAACCTATACAGATACTAGCAGTTCAAGCGCGACTCCAGTTTCCTCTACATCGACGGCAACACCTACATCTTCTGAACCAACAACCGCAACTAGTAGTAACCAATAAGGAGAATGGAATGAATAAAAAAATAGAACAACTTGAAGGTAAGCTTGAGAAAGTGAGGAAAGATAAGAAAAAAGCGCAACGACAAAAAGAAGAAGCAGATCAAAAAATCAAGAATTACATAAATCAAGAAAAAGATTTGGAAGCACAGCTTTTTGTTGCTCTATCAGAAGAAAGTGGCTTATCCTATCAGGAAATGAAGGAACTAATCCTTACAGCACAATCAAGTAACCAAGGAGTGAACCATGTATAAAATTATTAATCAATTGACTAATCAAGAGGAAACATTTGAGAACCGAGATGATTTGTTTTCAAAGTTAGAAATCATAAACGAGAGAATGAAGAGTAATAAAATAAATGGAATCTATCGACTTTATTCTCTCAATTCTGAAGGTGAAATCCTACAAGAAGAAAGTCTTGAAATACCTTTTGTTGGTATCATTGATCAGTTGTTGGAAAATTTTGGTATGAGTGCTGGAAAGAAAAAGAGAGGTTTTCTTCATTTTTTAGAAAAACATAAAGAAAAGAACTCTTCACTAGGCACACCAGGATCTCAACCCCAACCAGAACCAGCTCCTGAACTAGAAGATCTAACGGTAAAGAAAGAGGCGAATTTAGCTCGTCAAAGAATTGCTGAGCTAGTTTCTCAGAAGCCTCAAGATGAGGTTGGAGAGGAAGTACATTTGGAAGATAAAAATACCTATTCTTCCAGTGAATGGACTACAGAAGACTTCAGTAGATTGGATGAAAAAGAGGAAGAACTAGTAGAAGCTTCACAAGATATGCCCACACAAGAAGTAGTTTCTATTGTTGAAAAATCAACGCAGGAAGAGAAAAGCCCTCTTTCTGTTAAAGAAGATAAGGGGAATGTTGAGCCTTCCTTCTCCCTTTCTAATGTGACTTCAGTAAATTTACCTTCAGAGGTTATTGATAGCTTTGAGGCTCAGACGGTTACTTATAAGCAATCTATTAAACATAAAATTCAGTCTAACGAAGAGTTTATTAAGGAAGCAAACGAGGAAATTAATGAGTGCCAAAACAAAATCAATGAGTTGCGACAACAGATTCTTGCCAAAGAGAAACAAGCTAGTCAACTGAAGGATCTTTATTTTAAAATTGAAGAGGTGAGCTAAAATGGAACAAGAACAAGTGGTAGCCCAATTAGGACGGGCAACTCTTGTGACAGGAGAAATCATCTTAAAAGGACTCTTTCTGGTGAGCTCTAAGGCAGTTGAAATGTATCAAGCCAGAGGGGAAAATGTCCTCTTTACTGGTGAGACAGACTGGAATAAATTCATGGCAACGGCAGATGCGAAAGAAGTCCAGCAATTACTAAATAATGAAGTCAATCTCGAGGCAGTTCGAAAAGAACTTGGCCAATACGGGATTGGCTTTTCTTTTTATACACACCCTGATGGTAAGACAACTCTTGCTTTCAATGCAAAAGATAAAGGAGTTGTCGAACAAGCCTTTAAGGATGTCCTAGAAGGCATCATAAGAGATCCGAGAGGATTCAATGAGCGGAACCTTAAAAATGGGAAAACGACTTCTTTTGAGGAGAAATTGCAACATTTCAAAGCAGTGGAGCAAAAGAAAATTTCTTCCCTCCAGGTAAACATTCATACGAAGGAGTTTGTTATTCCAGAAAATATCGAACCACAGATTGGAGGAAAAATGAAGTGATTACAGAAAAGAAGAAACGGAGACTTAGACCGTATTTGTTGTTAGGAATTGGTCTATTCTACCTCTTTCATTGGTTCTTTAAACTATGGCTGTTGGCACCAGATACTGATTCAGTAACGGATGTATTTGGATTTGGAAAGCTTAACTGGATGAATGACCATCTAAACGATAAATCTTGGTTTGATTTTCAATTTACTCCAGCTTCTTTATTAATTGGTATGGGCGGATTTTTGATTGCTTTTCTGCTGTATTTGAGAGTATCGGATACAGGGATTTACCGTTATGGAGAAGAACATGGATCAGCTCGTTTTGCGACGAGAGAAGAGTTGATGAGATTCCGAGACGAAGAACCTGAAAAAAATATGATTTTTACCCAGAACAGTCAGATGGGACTATTTAATAACCGCTTGAGCTTTGAAAATCAGATTAATAAAAATATTCTGGTGTATGGAGGTACAGGGGATTCAAAGACACGTAGTGCTGTAAAACCGAATATATTACAAGCTAACTCTAGTTTTGTAACTACAGATACTAAAGGGATTTTGATTCATGAAACAGGGAAATCACTTGTAGAAAAAGGCTATAAGATGAAGATTTTTGATTTGATTACTTTCCTGAATTCAGATGGCTTCAACGTTTTTAGATATATTCATAATGAAATGGATATAGACCGAGTGGCAGAGGCAATTACAGAGTCTCTCAACAGAAATGGTCATGAAAGTGATCCTTTTTGGCCTGCAGCTAATAAACTACTCATGCGTTCTCTAATTGGCTATCTTTATTTTGATGGTCAGCTCGATCACTATCTACCTAATTTAGGGCAGGTTACAGATATGATTCGAGAATTGAGACGGAATCATCCAGAAGCGGAAAGTCCGGTTGAATTGATGTTTGAAGATCTGGAGAGAAGGAGACCAGGGAATTATGCCTGCAGGCAGTGGGAGCTATTTAATAAAAACTTTGATGGTCAGACACGAGCTTCTGTTTATGCCATTTTTGCAACAACTTTCTCAGTATTTGATCATGAGCAACTAAGAAAGATTATTGAAAAGGATACACTGGAGATTGAAAAATGGAATATTGAGAAAATAGCAGTTTTTATTCATATTCCAGAAGTGAATCCAGCTTATCAGTTCTTATCTGCCCTTCTTTTTAGTACCATTTTTGATGTGCTAATAAAAACTGCAGATGCAGTTATATTAGGTGAGCATCCAACAAAAATCAAGGAAGACTTATTGCATCTACAGGTGTGGGCAGATGAGTTTGGTCAGATTGGGAAGATTCCTAATTTACCACCAATTATCTCAGTTATTCGTTCTCGAGAGATTTCTATCAAGATGATGGTGCAATCTCAAAGTCAGATTGAAGTGTTATATGGTAAAGAAAATACGAAGACGATTATCAATAACTGTGGTGCTATTCTTTATTTAGGATCCAATGACTTAGACACGCTTAAGTACCTATCTGAGCGATCAGGGAAGCAAACTCTGAATGATCAGAATTATAGTGAGAGCAGAGGAAGAAATGCCAGCAGCTCTAAGCAGAACTCTAAAATTGGTCGAGAACTGTTGACACCGCATGAGGTGGCTACGATTGGAACAACAGAAGCCCTACTCTTCCTATCCAAACAAAATGTTTTTCGAGATCAAAAATTTAACCTGGACACGCATCCAAGAGCTTACCTCTTAAGTAATGGCCCGACCGATGAGAACTGGTATCGATACAAGCGCTATCTAAGCGATATTGATGAGTGGAAAGCCCAGGTTGGGGAAGAAAATGTTATTCATATTGGGATTAAGGAAGTTGAGGAAGTTCCTCTCAAAGTGAGTTAGGAAAGAAAGGAAATCCAATGGAATTTTATGACTCTTATTGCGTTTTAATTGCTATAAATTGGGATCAGTATGTGTGGCTGCATCAGGAAGGCGAAAAAATAACCTGGCATGAAAATTTTGCTCATGCAGGTTTTTTCCGTGATTTTAATACAGCTAAAAGGGTAGCGGAAACTCATTTATTAGAAACTTTTGGAGCCATAGGTTTCTATAAGATTGTTGGTTTTTCTACAGATGAACTTGGCTATATAGAAATTAAGAACTAGATAGCACAATGTGTTTTAGTATTTTGTGATATAATGAATGGAGAATAAGCGATGATTGAGAGGAGTGTAATAATCCTATGAAATCTACCATAAAAAATTATTATGAAATGTGGACGAAACGGCATGAACGTCGATACAGAGAAGCCTTGGGTTACTATAACCAGCAGTCTAAAGAGGCATTATTAGCAGAATTGACAGAGCTAGAGATAAAAAAGGAAAGGAGTTCTCGCAACTGGAAATTATTGGTAGGTCTTGTATTAACCATTATTTTTTCAGATGATTTAAAACGACTTTTAGCAATTTTATTTTCACCTTTAACAGGTGTACCTACCAATAAATTGCATGAAAGTGTGTTACTGAGCATCAGTATTGCACTATTTATAGTTTTGTTATTTTTGACTATTTTAATCTATAACTTTAGCTATTCGTTGCTACTGAGACGATATCTCATTTTAAAACGCTATATAGAAGAACATTATACTTGAATATAGGAGATAAATTTGTATAGAGATCGATTTTTTGAAGTATTAGAAAGCCCTTATACGCCTTATGTGGCAATAGAATTAATTTATGCAATAGTTGTCATTTGCTTTAATCTTAATCTGGGAAATTTAAATAAGCAACTAACACATCATTTTGATATTGATAAAATGATAAATCAGAAAGATGTGTCAATTGCATCTAATGTCATGTCATATGAAAATAATATTTCATGGCACTTTTTGTTTTTTGGAATCTTGTTAATTATCATTGGTTTTATAATACCTATATTATTTTCAATGATAAATAAGTCTAGTTATAAGAGAGAAGAAATAAAAAATGCCATTTGGTTTATTATTGCCATAGTCATAGTGGTTAATTTCTTTTTAATTATTTCAATATCAAGAGTTCTTTTGAGTCCAATCATTATAGCAACTTTAATAGTGTGTGCGTTAGGAGCAACATTGGGATCTCTTGCAATTTCTAATACCTAAAAGTACAAGGCAGCCGTAATGGCTGTTTTTTTGGTGAGGAGAATCAAATGAATTTAGAACAACTTAAGCAACGGCGAGATGAGCTGATTAAAGATAATGAGTTTATGGATAACTTAATTAAGGAGAAGGAAGAAGAGTTATGGGAAGTGAAAGTGAGAACAATTGCGGCTTCTGAGTTGGCTAGATTAGCATTGGAATCGGCTTTACGTTCCGCAGGTATCGTAGACACCTTTTACGGCCCAGATAACGGAAAGAAAGGAAACGAAATAGAATGAATATACTACCACAAAAACAATTTAAACGAATGAAGCGTGAAGTTGAGGAGGAAACTGCACGAGGGATTGGTTATTTTGAGGGGATTTTAGAACATATCCCTTCTTACCCCTTATCTGAAGCAGTAAAAGAGTTGGCTTTAGCTGGTTGGATTACACCTCATACAGATGTTATCGATGTCCAGAATATGATTGTTACTGAATCTATAAAATGGATGAACTACCAGGACTTCAAAGAAGTTGCTCCCTACTTGTTTTCCTACCCTCTAGAACAAAGAGAGAAAGATTTATTGGTTCAACCAGTGAAAATCTCCAGAGAGTATTTTGAAGAATTAAAGGCCAATGCAGAAGAATTATTTCACTTGAAACAAGACTTGCTTCAGGTTAATAATCAATTAGATGCTAAGATCCAGGAATTGGAGATGGATCAATTACCAAATGGCGATCAAGTTATTGGAGTGGATTTAAAAGCTGAGGAGGTATTGTTGCTACGAACTCCAGAAAATGCTCAGGTTGAGGAGTGGGAGGTTCGTAAAGATGGCTTGATTACTGATTATCGTTCCAATCTTTCAGAATATGCTCAAATTGTAGATACTTTACTTGAAATGGAGAATCCAGAGATTGATACGATTCTCTATGAAGAAGTAATCAACTATTCTAAGAAAACTTGGCCAGAATCAGAACCAATTCAACTTCCAGAAAATATCAAGGAACTATTGAATCAAGAGGGCAAGCTTGATCCCTCATATTATCAAATAGCCCAGTTTGAAACAGTAAAACAAGCCTATATCTATGGAATGATTTCACCTAGTTTTCAGGAACATTTCCCTCATTATTCAGATTTTGTTAGGAACTATGTAGAAGATAGAGAACAATATGAGTTTTTCAACTATCGTACAGAAGTCGTTTCATTAGCTCAGGAAATTCTAGTACCACGTTTAGGAGATATTAACCAGATTTTAGGAACGAATAATCAGGAGTTAATCGTTCAAGAAGTTATTGGTTATTCTCAGGGTGAAAGCTGGGAACTAGCTTATTTACGGGATACAAAGACGGAAGATAGAGAATCCGTTCGGTTTTATCTTGAAAGTGAGATTGGAGCTTGGTATAAGGGAAGTTTGACAGAGTTGGCTGTTATCCGCTTTGATGATATTGATTTAGAGAAAGGATTTAATGGCCATCAGGAAGCAGTCTATCATATCGATGAGAACTTGTTAGTTCAGGATAAGCTAAAACAAGCCCAACTCCATTTTCCTGATTTAAAACGCTTTGTAGAAGCGGAAGAACTTGAGAAAGAACAGAGACAAGATATAGCAGCAGAAAAAGAAGAGCCAGAATTTTCATTGTAGGGGGACAACAGATGGTGTTAAGCAAAGAAGAAGCCAAAAGATTATCTATTATTTCTGTTGCAGAGCAACTAGGCATGGAGTTAAAGCGTACAGGTAGCTATAGCTATAACTGGGTAGAACATGATTCCTTTGTAATAGATGCAAAGAAAAATGAATTTTACTGGAACTCAAGAACTGAATTTGGAGATGTCATTCAGTTAGTTCAAACCATACGAGGTGTTTCTTACAAGGAGGCGATGCATTTTTTAGAAACTGGAGAATTTAAGGCAGTCGATGTAGAAGCTCAGACGGCCTCAAAAGAGCCTTTTAGCTATCACTTGGAAAGATATGAGCGTCAGGATTTCAGCGCCTCTAGACGCTATTTGAAGGCACAGAGAGGCCTTTCAGATGATACGATTAACTTTTTTATTAGCCAAGGCAGTATAGCGGAAGCAATCCGAAAAAAAGGAGACTATTTTGAGCCTGTGATCGTCTTTAAATATAAAGACAATACAGGCTTTTTAGCTGGAGCGGGTCTTCAGGGAATAGTAGAGAATCGAGAGCACTATCCTGAACGTGGGCGTTTAAAACAAATTATGAGAAATTCAGACGGACAACTAGGTTTCTCAATTGATATTGGAACTCCTAAACGTTTGGTATTTGCGGAAGCTCCAATCGATCTTATGAGCTACTATGAGCTCCATAAAGATAGGCTTCAGGATGTTCGCTTAGTAGCTATGGATGGAGTAAAAGATGGGATTATTAGTAGACGGTTTATGGAATTGTATGCAGAGATAAATGATAAATCCTATCAAATCAATCAGAATACAGGGAAAGCTCTAGAATTAGTAGCCAGAACAACAAACTATTTTAAAGATGGTCAGCATCAGGATATGATTACCTTAGCTGTAGATAATGATATGGCTGGACATAAATTTATAACTAGTCTTCAGGAAAAGGGGATCCCAGTACAGATTGCGATTCCACCTATCCTTCAGAGAGACCAGGAGAAGGAAGATTGGAATGATTTCCTGAAGGGAAGGAATAACACTCCTAAAGAGTTAGCACATGTTTATACGGTAGATGAAAAGTCTTGGTATTACCAGGGCTTTTTTGAGAAGGAACTAGCTCTTGCAAAAGCGCAAGAGCTAACTGCAGATGATGTAAAAGCCTTTGTCTCAGCTAGGCAGCTGACGAAGGAAGAAGTCCATCAGGAATATACAAGGATTGTCAATCAAGAAAAAGAAAGGAAACATACTATGTCGGAAGTACATGAAGCAGGGGCTGAGTATGAAGCGCAGGAACAAATTCAGAGCACAGAAAAAACTCCTGAGAGTACTCAGGAGCAAATGAATGATAGGGCCAGTGGTGGAGAGGGCTATTCACAGCCTGATGCTGTGGGCAGTGCCGAACCTGAAGCTGAACCATCAGCAACCTTTGAGCAAACTGTTACCAGTCACCCGACATCACCCTATCGTTACTTACAGTTTAGCACAAACTTTGAAGAAGTGCAACGAAGATATTCAAAATATCATCCAATTACGCAAGATGATTTAAAAAAAATGAATCAGTATGCAGGCTCTATTCAGAGGTCTTCTCAATGGTATTTAGAAGAGTTAGCAAATAGTAAAGTCTATTATTTTTACTCAAATAATGGAGAAGTAAATTTGTTAGATGTTAGTTTTAAACAAGAAAACTTTTTACACTTAACAGGAATCAGACCTATTGTGGAAGGGAAAAAAGCTTCAGATTTTGTAGTTGATTTTGCAGAAGGAAGAGGAAACTATAACCAAATAATGGTTAGTAATAGTCTAAAAGAAAAATTACAAGTCATTCCCATGTTGGAAGATATTCTTGATTCTAAATCGTTTGTATTGGATAACTTAGATGAGGTAAGAATAGCACAACGGCTTAATTTTTCAGAAGCTATTAAGAGTAAAGATGAAGACTTCCTACTTCTTTTCAAAGATATAGGAGAAGAACGTGTCCCTGCATCTCTTATGAAAATTAAGAAAGATTTAAAAGTTGATGTAGAGAAAACCGATGGAAAAGTTATTCTAGGTATCTTCCGTGAACGTAATGGCCACATTGAACAGCTATCAATCAATGAGGACTATATTAAAGATGGGGGCAAAGAATTGCAATCCATTATGGAAAATGGCTTGTTTGAGGCAATTCAACCAAATGAGATTGACAAAAATAACTACAATGTCCGCCTTCAATGGGCAGAAAAGCATAAAGATGGGCCAATTTTACCTTTTAGCGAAACCGAGCTGGTTGATTATCAGTCTTTTGCAACAGAGCTATATAAGCAGAATAATATCTATTACGACAAACATCATGAGAGTGTAAGTGATCGAATGAACCAGGTAGAAGGTGCTTCTTATACACCTATTACAAAGGTTCAATTTGCTTTATACAGTCCTGACGGTGAACTGATTCAGGATAGCATCCGTTACAATATTGGTGAGGAGATTAATCCAATCGCTCATAAAGAAAGACTTGGTACACGAGAAATGAGAGAGCATCCAGAACTGATGAAGATAGATGGGTCATTATTTAATCAATATCATCTGGAGAGATTAGTGAGTGAACTAGATATTTCTCAGTTCAGTTACGCTTTGGAAGATACTCCTTATGCAGATCAACTATTATCTCAACTCCCTTATGGAGATTTAAAAAACAGTCCCATCGGATTTACAGATAGTAGTTACGATAGCCGTCTTGGTTTTATCTCTTTTGATGGAAGGGATAGAGTTGAAGTTGAAAATTTATCTGCTTGGTTTGAGAAGTTGGGAGTTAGAGATTCGCCTCAAGAACAAGTAGCTCTTGTAGAAAAATGGCAAAAAGAAATTAAAGATTTATCAGAAAAAGTTGAACAAACCATCGAAAACATTCGGGATGAATTTGAAAAAACACAAGTCAAGAATTCGCAAAATACACCAGATAATCCATACGAAAAAATTTATCAGTATAACCGAAAAGATGAGAGGGATCGTGATTTGGATGGTGATGGTATTTCCAATTCTGATGAGATGTTGCAGGGAACAGATCCATACAATAGTGCTTCTAACCTTCATAAAAAACAGGAAGATAGAGAAAGAAGGACAGATGTTGAAGCTGAAACTGGAGCTATTATAACCGATGCAATTGCTACTAAAAGTTCAGAACAAACCATTTCCCAGTTAGTCGCAAATAAAGATACAAAAGCTTTAGCTGAACACTTGAAAGAGGGAATGAAGAACTACTTGGATTCAGAACAGTTTAAATCATTCTTGGATACCATGAGTAAGTTTCACAACTACTCACTCAACAATATTCATTTGCTGAAGATGCAAAATCCTAATGTTTCCCGTGTTGCAAGTTTTAATAAATGGAAAACGGATTTTGACAGAACAGTTAAAAAGGGTTCAAAAGCTCTGAAGATTTGGGTTCCTTACCAAGTGAAAACAAGCATTCCTGTTAATCAAAAAGAGTTGAGTTTTTCTCCGTCTGAGAATGAAACAGAAGAGAAGGCAGTCACTGTTACTCGATTTAAGTTAGGGAATGTCTTTGATGTATCTCAAACAGAAGGAAAAGAATTGCCAAAAGCAATTCATGAATTGACTGGAGACGTTAAAGATTATGAAGATTTGTACCGAGCAGCCAAAGCTGTTTCAATGGATAATCAGGTTTCGATCAGTTTTGAAGAAATTAAAAGAGAGAGCACAAATGGTTATTACTCTCCAGATGAAAATCGAATTGTTATTTCAAAAGGATTAAAGGGTCAAGAACAGATTTTAAAAACCATTTTTCATGAAATGGCTCATGCAGATTTACATAGAGGAAGCAATGCCCAATATGGGGACGACCAATATCGTAAGCAAGAATTACAAGCTGAAAGTGTCGCTTATGTCGTGGCTAATCATTTTGGTTTTGATACGAGTAGCTACAGTTTTGGCTATTTAGCTATCTGGGCGAAGGATAAAAATGGTTTTGAAGATATGGTAGAACAACTGCAGGTTGTTCAGAAAGAAGCAAAAAGTTTGATTGATCGGATGGATGCTAAGTTAGAATTAGTGAAAAATAAAACTGTGACGAAAGATAAGTTTGCTGATAAACTCCAACAGGCAAAAGAAAAATCTGAGCAGTTGGGGAATCAAAAGGCGGAGGCTGTAAAGCAGGTGGAAGAAAAAAAGTCCCTGAGCAGCCCTCGATAATGGAGGCATTGGTCCGTAGGAAGAAAAACAAAAAAGGAGAAACGGAAGATGATTGAACATCTAAAACAAGAAACTTTTGATCTTTTAATGGAGATATTTTTTGAGGAGGAGGCTACAGATTCGCCAAAAGTGAATGAAGTTAACCAGCACATTTCACGTAAAGAATGTCTCTACATTCTTCGTAGAGATATGCGAATTAAAACAAACTATGAGCTAGAAGAAGTAGAAATGTATCCCATTGCACTTAAAGAAATTGAAGGGATGAGTGATGAGAGATTTGAGCAACTCAAAGACGAAATTCTTAAAATGGAGATGGTTGATACAATGGAGCTTCTACTGGAAGACTTAAAAGTTTAATCAAACTTTTCCCTCGTTATAGAACAAGATTCCTGCTTGCAGGGATTAGGGGATTGGGGATTTCCCCAAAGATTTAAAAAGTCAAGAATAGTCAGGGATGACACCCTGACTAACTTTGACCTTTTTAAAAACAGCATTTGGGTACCCAAGTGCTATGCTTGCCAGAAGAAAAGGGGGCTGAGACCCTCAAGAGAAAATAGCAGAAGAGAGGTGAAGATTTTTTGAAAAATAGAGAAAAACGAAAACGAATGATTCAGAAAAAAATTCGTTTAACGGAAGAAGAGGCACGGTTTATTTCAACAAAGGTTGCAGAATCTGGAATGCCAAATTTTAATACCTTTGCCCGAATCCTATTGATTATGGGAGAAGTCAATATTTTAAAATTTGAAGAATTGAAAGAGTTACGTAAGGAAATAAATCGGATAGGGGTCAATATTAATCAGGTCGCAAAAAAAGTAAACGAAGATAATCAGGCTAGTCTAAATGAATTGAGTCAGATTCTTGAATTGCAGAAACATTTGAAAGATACAGTCAGCCAATTTATCCAAAAACAGGAAAAGCAAACCAAGGGACAGGACAGATGGTTGTAACAAAAGTTTTGCAGATAAAAGGAGTTGCTTCTTTAGGACAATCTACAAAATATATTGAGGATGAAGCAAAGACGGTCGAGCTGACTGATACAAAAAGTTTAGATAATGCTTTACGCTATATCGAGAATCCAACTAAAACGAGTTTCTTAGAACAAGATGAACAGTTTGAATTTCCAGCAGTGGTTAAAGATGGCCGAGTAGTCAAGCAACTTGTATCTACTTATGGAATTACAGACGCTAGCACAGCGACAGAAGAATTTCTTTTGACAAAAAAGAACGCTGCTCAACGAGCAGGGACAAAAGAACGATCTGACATTCACAATCCGAATCGGGTTTTGGCTCACCACATCATCCAATCATTTTCTCCTGAAGATGATTTGACTCCACAAGAAATTCATGAGATTGGTCGAAAAACAATTTTAGAATTAACTGGTGGACAACATGAATTTGTCATAGCGACTCACATGGATAAGGGGCACATTCATAATCACATTATTTTCAATTCCACTAATTCTGTTACATTAAAAAAGTTTCGTTGGCAGAAAGGAACGAAAAAAAGTTTAGAGAATATTTCAGATAAGTATGCGGATTTAGCTGGAGCTAAAATTCTCAGAGAGAGATTATGGACTAATTGAAAAACCTATCATGCCTATCGCAAAAAAAATTCTTTTCGCTATGAGATCAAATCTCGTTTAGATTTCCTTTTAAAACATTCAAGCTCCTTAGAAGATTTTAAATCTAAGGCCAAAGCTTTAGATCTTGTTGTTGATACTTCAGGGAAGGAAATAAAATATCGTTTAACTGACCAAGAACAAACAAGAAATGTTCGGGATCGTACTTTATCCAAAAAAGGAAATTATTCTTTGGAGAAAATTTCTGAGAGAGTAGTTGGTAACGAGGTGACCTTCTCTGTCGATGAAATTAAATCTGAATATGAAAAAATGGTTGCGGAACGAGAAGATGATTTTGAAATGAGAATCACAGTTGAAGAATGGCAGGTGATGGAAGAAACAAAAAATGGGATCTATCTTGAAATGGAATTTGGGATTAGAAATAAGGGAACAATTCTTATTCCAGCTCATCAGATTGAAAAAGCAGAAGATGGCTCTTATGAAATTTTTATCAGAAAAAATGATTTCTACTATTTTGTTAATCCTGAACACGCTGATAAGAATCGGTATATGAAGGGAGAAACAGTCGCTTCCCAGTTGTCGTATGATAATGGAGAAATGATTGTTCGGAAACATCCGAAAATCTCTAGTTTGGATCAGCTTGTTCGTGAATATAATTATCTATCTGCTCATGGAGTAACAGAAGGACAGCAATTTGATGAATTGTTAAATCGTTTTGAAGAGGAACTGGAAGAAGTAGATAACTTGCTTGATAAACTAGATCAACGCTTGGGTGAGCTTAATAAAATTCAGTCTGCATTTCTTGCATTGGAATCAAGCGATCCTCAGGAAGTGAAACTAGCTATTGCTATTATGAAAGACTTGAGAGTAGATCCTAGCACTCGCAAATCTGAGATTGATAAACTTGTTAAAGAGGCAACCTTTGAGCGCCAGGCTTTGTATCAACGGGTAGAAGCAATTACAAAAGATTATAAGCTACATCAAGACATTGAGAAAAATGTGGAGCAGCGTAAGGAAAGAGAAACTTCATTGTAAAAAAATAATTATAAATATAATTATAAATATGTTGACGAATATAATTATAATGGTATAATAGAAATATAGAAAAAGGATGGAGAAATAGAATGAAGATTATCACATTTGCCGCTATCAAAGGCGGTGTTGGAAAAACAACTTTGACATTTAATTATGGAGAATGGTTGGCTCGCAAAGGTCATAAAATTCTCTTTATAGATTTAGACCATCAATGTAATTTGACTCAGTGCTACAATATTTACGAAAGCAAGAATACGATTGCGAATGCCTTCAAAGGAGGTGACGTAGATATTAAGCCACTCAAGGAAAATATCAGTCTAATTCCAGGATCGGTTCAACTTGATACTGTAGAACGAGATCTGGAGAACAGCGATAAGAAAAATATGCTACTTTATCTTTGGCTAGAGGATAACTACGAAAAGAAGAAGTTGGATCAGTTTGACTATATCTTGATTGATTGTAGACCAGATTTTGCGACAGCTACTAAAAATGCTGTTGCGGTCAGTCACGCTATTATTAGTCCATTGACTCCTTCAGAGTTTGGTTATAATGCTAAATTCAATCTATCAACTCGGTTAGAAGCATTCAGAAAGGATGTAATTGACTATCGTACAAGAGAATCATACATTACTGCTGAGTTATATTTCTTAGCAAATATGATTCGACCAAACTACGGATCATCGAGAGAATTACTGGAAGCCCTGGGACTTGAAGCCAAAGAAAAGGGAACAGATAACCTTTTAGGAATTGTACCAGCAAAAGAGTTATTCAATCATTCCACGATTGATAAGATCTCTATTGCAGATATGGAGGAGAATCCTGAACTTTATCAAAAACACAAAAAGTTTTTCACTGAGCTGGAGCAGACTTTTTCAAAAATTTATGATACAATATAATTATATTTATAAATACAAATACAATTATAAATATAATTAGAAGGAGATTGTTATGGCATTCACACCAAAAGAAAAAGAGATTTCGCAGATTATCGAAGCAACCCACCAACCTGAGCAGGTTTCAGAGGTAGCCAACTTTGAAAGTTTTGAACGCAAAAAGCAATTCCAGTTTACTTTGAAACCAAGCAATCGGAAAAAATTAGATGAAATTGCTAAAGCAGCCGGAGCAAAGTCTGCATCAGATTATCTTGATAGGTGGCTAGAAAGTTTACAATAAAAAAACAGATATAACTATATCTGATTGCTACGAGGAGAAATTATGGATTTAATCACGAGACTCTTAGCAGAGAGAGAAGGAAAAGTACATGGTGGTATTTATGATATCACACAGAAACGCTTTGCTTATAATTCTAACCGAATTGAAGGAAGTCGTCTGACAGAAGAGCAGACTAGCTTAATTTATGAGACAAAGACGATCGCAAATATTGATGCAAAAGGAATCAAAATTGATGATTTGGTAGAAATGAATAATCATTTTAAATGTTTTGATTATATTTTAGATACCGTTAACGAGCCACTGACAGAGGACTATATTAAAACACTGCATCGTATTCTAAAAAGTGGCACCAGTTCTGAGCATAACCCGATAGCTCCAGTTGGTCGTTATAAAGTGTTGCAAAATGAGGTAGGAAAAATTGCGACAGCTTCTGTTGAACAGACTGAAGATGAGATGCTTTCTTTACTGATTGGCTATGATTTGAAAAAACAAAAAGATTTGAATTACTTAACAAGCTTTCATGCACAATTTGAAAGGATTCATCCTTTCGCAGATGGTAATGGTCGAATAGGTCGATTGCTCTTGTATAAACAATGCTTAAAAGAAGGGCTTACCCCCTTTATTGTGGACGATACGAATAAGGCAACTTATTATTCAGCACTTGAAGCCTTTCAGGTTCATGATAACAGACAGCTATTATTTGATTATTTCCGATCTGAGCAACTTTTTTATATGAATTATCTTAAAAATAAAGGGTTTGAAGGAGCTATTAATGATGAGAAAGAGGGAGACTTCATAAAAAAGTTCAGTGAAGAAAACAGAAAAGTAGACTTAGATGCTTTCTATAATGCAATTCAAGAAGGTGTAGATAAAGTAAATACGCAATTAGGAGCAAATATGCTTGAAATGGAAAAAACATCTGTAACACCTGGCATCAGAATCATTCTCACAGAAAATAATGCTTCGTATTCAAACAAAGAACTTAGAGCAATTATCAGTGCATTAAACAAATCTTTATATAAAATTGCCAAATCCCACGGAGTAAATAGCCCTAGATTCTACTACACTCTCAGTGGGGAAGAAGTAGCTGTGAATCGTTATGTAATGGCACCTGATGAAGTTAAGTTTTCTGGAATATTAAAGTAGGAGAACACTAATGAACATAGGGAAAATAATTAAAATAACTGAATATACTGCTTATATAGGTTATGAAGATGGAAGTTTAAAGGAAATTCCTATTGAATCTTGTGACTTTGAACCTAGTATAGGGGATTATGTAGAAGTTTATGAAGGTATTATCATAAAAGTCGACATCAACAAGAACAACATAGAGAAAAAGAACCAATATAAAAAAATAGGAATTATAGTCACTCTACTATTACTGTTTGTAATTATTGTTATAAGTTTTATAAATATTAAAGAACAAATTTCAAACAATCAAACAACTTCAAGTTCAACATCAAAACAAATTTCATCATCCAAAAAAAGTAGCTCTACCTCTTCATCTTCCTTAAAGGAAAGTAGTTCCAGTTCCTCATCCTCAGTACCATCAAAACCTAAGATTACTGTAGATAATGATAAAGCGAATTATGGTAAAATTGCTCACGGTTTCCCAGTTCCTTGAAATCAGTGGGTTTCAAGCATGTCAACCAAAAGTGAATACGAGATTGAATACGACTCTACTTTTAGCTGGAGCGGATGAAATCCATGAGCTGCTCAACGACTTCAAAACGTTGATTATCATTGATGTGGGTATACATATCAAGGGTGGTTTGAACATTGTTATGACCTAATCTGTCTGAAATGATTTTGGCTGTAACACCTGCTTCAAAGAGGAGAGAAGCGTGTGTGTGCCTGAAACCGTGAGGAGTGATTTTTTTGACATCCTTATGTTCACAAAAGAATCTTCTAAGTCTCTCTTTAACAGCTGAAGGCGAAATCCATCCTCCGAAACTATTCGTAAAGATATAATTTGAATCATATTTGTAAGGCACACCAGACTTAAAATATTCTTTTATTTGCTGACGTTTCCAGAGTTTCAATACATTCAGAGTTTCATCATCTAAAGTGATAACCCTCTTACTCCTTTTGGTTTTAGGGTCTTGAACAGTTTGTTTTTTACCAACTACAACAGCTGTCCGCGAAACATCCAACAGTTTATTTTCAAAGTCAACATCTGACCACATGAGCCCAAGAGCCTCACCACATCTCAAACCAGTAAAAGCTAGTAAGTGATAAAAGGTATACTCTACAGGCTGACAATCTACTCTGCAAACTTTAAGAAACTCCGTTAGCTCCTGTTTTGTATAGTAGTTTTCTTTGCCCTTTAATGGCCTATTTTTAGGCTTGATAATCTTGTCTAAGGGATTTGACTTAATAATGTCAATAGAAGTGGCATACTTGAAAATACGGCTGATGACAGAGTAGTAATTGGCATAGAGGATGTAGCGATTACTTAACTTGATAGCAACCTTTTGACAATAAGCTACACTGATCTGCTGGATTCTCATATCAGTAAAATACAAGTCAATCATAACATCAAGTTTTTTCTTAACGTTCTGATAGGTTGTCGGTTTTACAGTACTCTTATAGCTATCAAGCCACAACTCAGCGACTTCGGCGAAAGTAGGATTCTGGAAATCTTCATTGTTTGAATAACCATTTTCTTCAACATCTAAGAGAAGGTCACGTTCGGCAGTCTTTGCCTCTTTTATGGTTTTAAAACCACGGCGTGTTGTGCGTTTTTCTTTTCCAGTAGCAGGGTCTATACCCAGATAGGTTTGAAAGAGATATCTAGTTTCTCCTTTTTTGGTAATATATTTTTTTATCATAAAAAGTCCTTTCTTTTCGATTGCTTGCCCGCATAGTTGAAAAGGTGCAGAACTTATGATAAACTATAGGTGTATTTTTTTATCATCCTTTCCATTGCTTGCTAGATGGAAAGTTAAATCCTCACACTCAAAGTTTGGCGATGGAGAGTGTGGGGATTTTTGTTTAGACGATAGGAATCCGTAAATCAAAAAGAGCCTCTGTATAGATACAAAGACTCTTCTAGGCTCCCAGGGGGGAGTATTCACTTAGATTAATTTCATTATAGAGTCTTTTGTTGTTTTTTGTCAAGTTTTTTGTTAATTTTATTTTTATTATTGCCAACTATTTCCATTTTGGAAACAGTTACTGCCTTTATAGAATATATTTTCTAAAAACAGTAAAAGCCGGCTAGGAACTAGTCGACTTTTTCTATGATATGGACTCCCTTGTAAATGCACGCATTTATTATAGGGCGCTGAACTAAATCAGTCTTACACTGTATCCATAGTATCAAATTATTTATAAGATGTCAACGATTCTTTTGAATACAACCATCATTTTTGTTAATTCCACATTTTTAGCATAAGCTGATTGATTCCTCTGGCAGCGCACTATAAAATTATCTATAGCTTGTTTTTGGTAGTCTAGTACTGCAGGAGAGCAATAAGCTTTAGCCAATACTAGAAGTGAAATTAAATCGTTTACTTTCTTATAGTTTTTGTATTTGATTACATCGACTTGTTTTGCAAAAGTAGTAATAACAGCGTTAACGTTTGATAATTTATCATTCTTTTCAAACACATTAAGTAGTAAAACGCTATTATGGGCACAGGCATTTCTTATATGTCTAGCTCCATCACCTAATTCTGAAGCTTTTTTTAATGATTTACATCCGTGTTTTTGGTAGTAGAATGTTACGAATTTGATGAGACAACCATAGTCCATATGTTCTAGCAATGCCCAATATGGATAATCATGTTTTCTTTTATTAAACATAGCGTTTTGATAACGTGACTCTCTGAATTTCTTCTTTGTAAACTCGTAATATTTATTGTATTGCGAGTTTTTGAACTCAGTCAGAATGCTATATCCATCTTCTTGCGGATTATTGTTTATTTGGCGAGAAAGTTCAACCTTAATAAAATGTTCCACATCGATTGCTATGTTTAAAAGTATAGCTCTGATTTTCATATCAAGAGATGCAAGATCCTGTAAATACGAGAAATCTAAATCCACATATTTACCATCTTTCTTTTTAAAGTTTTTCCTAAAGGCAGCGAGTTTGTAGTAGTAGTTATTCTTATCCAAGAAAGTTATTGCTTGACCTATAGAAATATTATTGAAGGTAACATCTTTAGAAGCTAGGTGATTGATAAGTTTTCTATTATTCCATTTTGGTTGACGACTCAATAGGTAGCACCTCCTCTATACACCCCGATAACTGCATAAATCTTGATGTGCGTGTCTTCGGCTGGTGGGAAGTCTAGGATGATGTCTTCGTACTTGTCATTGAGTGATACGAGGCGTAAGCGTCCGTTTTCGGTATAGATCTTCTTAAAGTAAGAACGGTCTCCGTATGCGATAACTGCTAGGTCTCCGTTGTAGGTGGTCAGTCCTTTGTCTACTAAATAGAGAATGTCTCCGTCTTGGTAGTCAGGCAGCATGGAGTCTCCGCTGACCTTAGTCGCAATGTCGTGACGTGGTGGTTGCTCGTCAACCTCTATAGTCTCTCTGTCTGTATCGTCGTAACCGAATCCATAGTTAAATCCACAAGCTGCAGCCGTCTCAGATACAACCTCAACTTGGTACAAGCTGAGAACTTCCGACACTTCGTTTATCTTCGTTTCTTCTTCATTTTGCTCTGTGTACATCTCGCCGTTTGCTTTTTGTCTCTCCAGAAGCTCCTCAGAAGTCCGTAGCACGATTTTTTTATTATCTGGGGTTAATTGTACCAACTTATCATTTATCTGCTGTGTGAGCGAATCTGGGGACGCTGTGGGGGTGTCTGCTTTACGAATAGACGGAAATAAATCGTCAATAGATACTCCAAAAACGTTAGCGATGTCAAACATAGTATCTTTTTTGGGAGAACGATAACCTTTTTCGTAATTCCCAATAGTTGTTTTTCCGATTCCTATTTTTTCAGCAAGGTCTGTTTGTGTCCAATTGTTTATTTTCCTGTATTCTTTAATTTTGTTTCCGATGTAGAGAGCTAGTTCTTCTTTATTCATAGTATTTCACTCCTTTTCTTACATAAGATTATATCACAAAAGTCCACTTTTTGTAACTTTTTTTGTAAAATTGTAAAAAAAGTGTTGACGAAGTCCACGAAAAGTGGTATAATTAAATCATGGTTGAGGTAATCAATCAAATAAATACAGGAGGAAAAGAGATATGCGGAGACGCAAAAAGCCTGAAAAGGCAACAAAAAAAGAGCCATGGCTTGACGGTCCTAAGGCTCTAGTTATCTCGACGGTTGTTACCGCGAGCGTTGAACTAATCAAACACTTCTTCAAGTAAGAAGTGGGGTGAGCGGGGCGAAAGCCCCAAAGCTCACTATTAGTATAGCATATCTCGAAAGATTTGTCATGAAAGACAAGAAGAAATTTTGGAATGTGGTTTGCTGGACGCTAACTGGCTTTATCTGGGTGTACTTCATCTGGAAATGGTTTTTTTAAAATGAATAGGAGGTGATTATGGTTTGCAAATGAAGCTAATCCAATTACGCAAAGAAAGGGGTTTGAATCAATCAGATTTGGCAGGTGTTCTTGGTATTTCTACCAATAATTACGGTCAAAAGGAACTTGATAATAGAAAATTTGATATTCATGAAATGTTTACTATCGCTGATTACTTTAACAAGGATATCGGCGATATATTTACACCTCTTTGTCCACGAAACGTAGACAAGCAATAAACGTCAAAAAGGTCAAACTTTTTCAAAAATCGATAGAATAATTCTATCAAAACTGTTGACAAGTACCAACAGTTTTGAAAAGACCTATTAGTAGAAAGGAAAAAGTCAATGTATGGAGCGAAAATGAGGGAGCTGAGAATGGCTCAAAAGCTGGGCTTGCGTGAGCTTGCCAAGCGAACCTTGATAGACTACACGACCTTGTCACGGATCGAGAACGACCTGAAGGCAGTGACGCTGTCGCAGGCGGTGGTCATCGCCAAGGCGCTAGGGTGTAGGGTAGAAGATATGTTGTAGGAGGAAATACTATGAACAACGCAGCGCAAAAAGTAACACGGATTGACAGAGATGCCTGGGAGATCGCTACGGAGCTGGCGAACGAGTACGGCGTATCTATTTGTCACATCATCAGTGAGAGCGTCCGCTACTGTGCAGAGAATGCCGAGTTTAAGGAGATGGACGTTGTCGTTAAACGGTTGGTAGTCGGCAGTAAGGTGCTGGAGTAGGAGGGGAAGAGATGAATGCAAATGTAAATGTATTTTATGAATTAACTTGTAAAGACTTGAACGAAGCGATTGACGCAAAAAATAAAATCATCGCCAATACACTTGACGATGAAACTGTTGAGATAAAAATTGAATTCTTACGTGATGTTTGAACTGTAAAATCGCTCGGAGATGGTTCTATCGTAGATCGCGTAATAGAGCCATGGTCGATTGTCTGATAGCTGTAGCTGGAGAATCGCTTTTATTGCTCTCGTTTACAGTGTAGAACATTGCAGATGCCAATGTAGCATCAAGTACAAACTTGTCTATATATTTGTGTTTCTTGCTATCGGAGTAAGTAATTGTCAGTGTAATTCGACCTTTATAATCTGGGTCTATTGATGATGTAAATTTTTGTCCTGGGGCAATCATATTTCCGATAAGTGAGTTGAAGCGGTGTACAGAATTCAATGGATCCAATTCGCCATCTATCTGAATATTATCTATATATGCTGGAGTTTGGCCAAAGTTTTTAAAAACAAAGGTACGTTGTTGATTTTTAACTGCATAGACATCTACATAAACATTAATATAAGGCTTTGCCATATCCTCTGTAGCTTTCTTTGTTTGCCAGAGTGAAATGGTATTAAAAACAAAACCGATAACTGCAATTATTACTGTGATATAGAGTGTCCAAATCTGGACATTATCATTGGTGATTTGTGGCATTAGATCACTTCCTTTCTGCTTTTATTATAGCAAAAAGGAGAGAAAAATAGAAAGGAGAGGAAGAGATGGCAAATAAGGAATTTAAAAATAGTTACTCAGTGAATCTACAACGTACAGAGAAGCTAAAATAGCGTGTGAGAAGCTATTTAGACAAGTCAGCCATGAGATAGAACTCAGAGCGCTGGAAAGTAATACAGTTTGACAAGAACGCAAAAAAGCACCTAACAGGAGTCAGGCGCTTACTAAAATAATCAAAATCATTATATCACAAAAATGCTTGCCCGCATAGTTGAGAGGATGTAAAAAATGGAAGGTATAACGTTACAATTACGATTGGACGGCGAAAGTGCTGAATTGTTCACCAATCAATTACTGGCTTTTGCTGAAAAGCAGGTCAAGGAGCAGTTAGAGAATGATCGTATGCCAATCAATCAACAGGCTTTGATGAAGAAGTTTGGCTTTACTCATGCCTATATTAAGAAATTAGAACGTAAAGGGTTAAGATTTCGTAAGCAAGGAAAAGATATTATGTACGATGTCAATGATGTTTATGAAATTTTGGAATTAGAGAAAGAAGTACGAAAATTAAGAGCATAAGGAGATAAAAATGTTTGAACCACCGATTTTAGACCAGCTTATGGGTGTTGGAGCTTTGCTGATTGGATTTGCAGGGGCTTATCGTCACATCAAATTGCAAGAGGAGCGTAAGGAAAAAGAAAGACGAGAAGAGCAAGAATTTGCGTCTATGATTATCCAAGTGCGTAATCATGCATACGAACGTGGTAGAGAGGACAAATGGCAAGAAATTCGTAAGAATATTCGTAGAGAGTTCAAGGGTTTCACCTACGACAACGAACCGCCTGTAGGATTGCGCCCTGAGCCTCTAGCCTTGCCAGAGCCGAAACAGTCTGCAATCAGACTTTTGTAATGATGAGGGCAGGAAATGGAAGAATTGATTGAATCGCTGGATAACCTGATTATGATTGTTAAAGAACTGGAAGGAAGGGAATCAACTTCAAGACATTTTATTACGACATGGGAAAACGATTATAAAAATCTATTACTAGTCAAAGAATACCTAACAGACTATAAAAAACTAGCTAAGGACTATCGTGATGTGGAGCTTAAAAATAAGCTGCTAAAGATTGAAAAAATGGAGCTGGAAGGCAGGTACATCTATGAGGATATGCGAATGAAGTATCGCGCTAACCGTAGGAAGTGGGGTGCTAGGTATGTCTGAAATTAAGTGGATAAAAATCACAACCGATATTTTTGACGATGAAAAGATTTGCCTGATTGATGCCTTGCCTGATCCTGATGCCATCTTAGTGATATGGTTCAAGATTTTGACACTTGCTGGAAAACATAACAGTAATGGTTTGTTGATGATGACTGATAAGGTTCACTATACAGATGAAATGTTAGCTACTATTTTTCGTAGACCATTGAATACAGTAAGAATGGCTATTGGAGTTTTTGAACAGTTTGGGATGATTGAGATTATCGATGGTATTATTAGCTTGCCAAATTGGGAAAAACATCAAAACGTTGACGGAATGGAGAAAATAAAGGAACAGACACGCAACCGTGTAGCCAAATACCGTAAAAAACAGAAAAATCTTGCTCTTGGTAACGTTACAGGTAACGTTACAGTAACGGACGGTAACGCACTAGAAGAAGATAAAGATAAGAATAAGAATAGATTAGATAAAGATAAGAATAAGAAAAGAATAACTACTACTACTACTAGTAGTGGTGGTCAAGAAAATATCTTAGAACTTTTTCAATCTGAATTTCGTAGGCTCTTATCTGGATTTGAAATTGAAGAAATCAACCATCTCCTAAATGAGAATGATGTGGATTTGGTGAAAGAAGCATTGAAGACTGCTATTAACTCAGGAAAGCCGAACATCAAATATATTGGTGGGATTTTAAGAAATTGGCAGATGAACAATGTTACCACTGTTGAACAGGTTCGTCAATCGGAAAAGAAGAACAAGGATAAGAAAGAAGAACAGGAGGCCAAGGACGAATGGGGGTACTAGAACTAATTGAACAATTCGAGATTGACTATTATCCGTTAAGCTACGAGAAGAAAACTCTTTTAGCAGACCAACCAATTCATCAAGTGGTTGCCTGCTTGTCTGAAATGGCTAGCTGGCATAAATGTGGAGGTCGTCTGTCATGGTAGACAATGTGTTTGAGGAGATTGCCTTATCTTATCACAGGAATACAGAACAACAAGATGAGTTTTGCGAAAAGCATAACATTCCTTTGATAAAGATATTGCGGACTGAGAGTGTTGTATGCCGCATGTGTGAATCTGAGCGGATCCATGAGGAGAATCAAGCAAGAGTGAATGAACTGGCCGACGCTGAGAATGAGCGAGAGAGGAAATACTATCTTGAGAAGTTTTCTCTTTATGATGAGGTTTTGAAAAATGCGACTTTGGACAACTTTGAGACACCCACTGAAAAAGAAGCAGAAAAGCTAGCTTTTGCAAAGAGGATTTGTCGTGAGTGGTCTGAGGGGGCTAGGAACAACATCGTGTTACAAGGAGAAGCTGGAACTGGTAAGAGCCATTTGGCCTTTGCGATGGTTAAGGCTCTATCTGAGTACACGAAAGAGATTGCGATTTTTATCAATGTGACGGACTTGTTGATGAAGATTAAAGCTGATTTTAGTCAGGAAGAGTTTCTGGTCAATAAAATTGCCAGTGCTAAGTTCTTGGTTTTGGATGATTTGGGCATGGAAAAGGATAGTGAGTGGTCGTTTACTATCCTCTACAATATCCTGAATAAGCGTTCAAATACAATCATTACCACCAATTTGACTTCTGCTGATATTCAGAAAAGATATGGCAGACCCTTTATGTCCAGACTGATGAAGGGTGTGGATAAAGACCATTTGATGGTTTTCAACGACTTGACAAACAAGCGGAAGCACTATTTTTAGAATGGAGGTGGCTGATGTTTATTTTAAGACATGGAACAAGAGAGGATAAGCCCTTTCTGAAATCCGTGGTTATCGGAGTGACCGGCTTGGACATTTCATATTCTGAGGAGAAGAAAGCCATGCAGTTTGTTTCTCGGGGGGCAGCCCTACAGGTAGGAAAGGCATTGAGGGGTTCCTTTGGGAACTTTTACCCTGTTGAGGTGGAGTGATGTTAGAGCTTTAATTCGTCTACAACGGGCACTGCAAGTTTTACCTTGGGATGTTTGACAATGTCGATGATCTCATTGAGCAGATGGAAGACCATCAGTGGGCTTTCTCGGCTATCACTCAGCCAAGGTTTCAGAAGCACATTGGTCAGCGGACGACACGGTTTGACTATGGTGCGAAGGATTGTTACTATTTAGCAACTTTTTTCAGGAGGAGAAGAAAATGATTGAATTTATTAAAGAATTTGGAATAACTTTTCTGTGCTTTTTTATCGGTTACTCAGTTGTGGAATGTGCGACAGGAAAGGAAAAGAAAGATGATTAATAATGTTACGTTAGTGGGGCGCTTGACGAAAGACCCTGAATTAAAACATACACCGTCGAATGTGGCGGTTGCTACCTTTACTCTGGCGGTCAATCGGAATTTCAAGGGAGCCAACGGCGAGCGAGAGGCAGACTTTATCAACTGTATGATGTGGCGCAAGCAGGCGGAGCTATTCGCAGAATGGTGCAAGAAGGGTAATCTGGTCGGTGTGACGGGTCGCATCCAGACAAGGAACTACGAGAATCAGGAGGGGCGCAGGGTCTATCTGACTGAGGTGGTCGCAGATGGTTTTGAGCGACTTGAAAAGCGTGATGATACTGCTAACCGTTCGAATATTGAGGAACAGATGCCAGGATACGCCCTTGAGGAAGATGATTTTCCGTTTTAGTGGGAGGTAAGAAATATGGTTGGAGTAACCTATCAGGAAATTCATCTCTTTGTTGAGTTTTTGAAAAAGCAGTATGGGCAAGGGCGTCCAGACTATATTGAAGCCCTGAACGACTTAGACGGTATGGCGGAAGTCTCCTATAGAGAAGCTATTGAAAGATTTTTAGACGATGAATTACGATAAACAGGTAGTAATCGAAGGACTGAAACGTACAATTGAGCAAAATGAAGAGAAGATAATCGAGTATTCGAAACCGTGCGATGCACGCAAGAGACGGATTAGAGCGCTGGAGCGCGATTTGTTGAAGAAAAAGAATAAAGAATTGAGGAAAAAAGTGGAGGAGTTGGAAGATGAAATATAAAGTGACAGAATACCATTCAGATTTTCAAGAAGAACAGACTGGCACTTGCGAATTGTGTTTTGGTACAGCGTGGGTTGAAAATGGTTCAATAACGGTTGAAGATGAAAATGGAACTGAAACAGAAATTTATTTAACTGTTTGGGATTGGGGCGATTACGACACAATCTACATTGATAATGTGGTTAATTTCTCAGCTTGGTTGCAAGAAAGGGAAGTTGACCAAATCGTTGAAGAAACCGAACGTTGGTCGTGGTTGCATGAATTGGTAGAAAAATATAATGAGGAGTTGGAAGATGATGGAAGATTTAAAGAAAAAAGTTAATGCAGTATACAACTGGACGGTAGAAGACGGGAAGCCGCAACCTCCCAAGCAAGATTTACCACAAGCGGTGAAAGACCGGGCGGACTATTTTTGGGAAATGGCAGAAGATGGTATGACGTTTATGGGAGCGATGGAATGCATCTTTGCTGATGAAAAGCCTACAGACTATGAATTGGGAGCTACTAAGGGTTGGTTGCCAAAATCTAAGGAGTTTGATGATTGGATTGGCTATTCGCCAAGCATGGCTCAGGTAGTTATTGCAGTTTATTTGATTTATGGAGGAAACTAAGATGAATATTAAGTCATTGATTAAGAAGTACGAAGCGGTTGAATGTGTTGTAGGTATTGTTAGCGGAAAAACTATTCTAAAAACCGTTCTAAGAGACTTGGAACAACTAGACGAACCGCAGAAAGTCAAAGTTCCGCAGTTTGTGGCTGAATGGATTGAGGAAGCTAGAAAAGCTTGTAAAGACGTGGCAGAATTATTCGAATTTGATTTCACGAACGATGAAGTTAGGAAATGGTTTATGCAAGAAAGACCATTTGATTTAGTTGCTCGTGCATGGCTTGACGGCTACGAGGTCGAAAAAGAGAAGCGGTATTTTGTTAGTCTGAATAATGGGCAACCTTTGACTAAAACGCAATCAGGGAAGGTTCTTTATTTTAACCAAAATATAATTACTGGAAATTATAAATTCACCCGCAAAGAACTTGAAGAAGCTGGTTTCGGCTGGGTGTTCGATTGTGAGGGTGTTGAAGTTGAGGAGGTGGAGTGATGATACAAACGCTTGAAGAAGGAATGAAGAATCAAAGTAAACGCATAAAAATCCCAATGGAAATTAGACCGTTTGATGTTGGTTATCGAATAGTAAATAAACACGGTCAAGCGCTGACCCTAAAAAACGGAGCAAGCATATTCGCTTTACCTTCGCTGGCCGAAAAAGCGATAAAGAAAGAGTTTAGTAAAAATGACCCAGACTTTGACATTGAAAAGCATTTTGTTGAAGAGGTCGCTATTGTCAATTTAAGTAAATTTCATAGTTATTTTGAGGAGGTGGAATAATGGGAGATATACGAATACTAGACGCTTGTTGTGGCAGTCGTATGTTTTGGTTTGATAAAAATGAGAGTCATACAACTTTCATGGACATCAGACAAGAAAAATTTGAAATACATGGGAAAAAGGTAAACGTAAACCCTGACGTTGTCGGAGATTTTCGTGATATGCCATTCGATGATGAAACATTTAATCTAGTAGTATTCGATCCGCCACATTTGAAATGGGCAGGTCAAAACTCAATTATGAGATCACAATATGGCGAGCTGGATAAAGTTACCTGGCCGGAAGATTTAGCCAAGGGTTTTGAAGAATGCATGAGAGTTCTAAAAGTTGGAGGTACTCTAGTTTTTAAATGGTCTGATTGTCAAATCAACGTTAAAGAGGTTCTTAAATCTGTACCTTTTAAACCATTGTTTGGACAACAAAGAGGTACTACGCATTGGATGACGTTTATGAAATTTGAGGAGGTCACAGATTGAAACGATTCATAGCTATCTGGATTCTGGTATCTGCTGGACTAAACATCTGGCAGATGGACAGGATTGCAGAACTAGAAAAGAAAAAGCCGATGGTTATCTACAAGGCGGATAACGCAGGCGCTGAGATATTTGGTAAGGTCGTCGAGAAAGGACGACATGGCAAATTATACACGCTTACGATTCGTGACTACGGGGTGTTTGTGGTTACGAAGGACGTGTATGAGAAAGTGAAAGTTGGGGATGAGGTGATGTTATGATACCAAAATTTAGAGCGTGGGATAGACTGCGAAAAGAAATGAATTACAAAGTCATGGTAGGCAATTGTGATCTAAGTGATGAAAACTGGACTTGTCCTATCATTTGGATTGAAGAGAAAAAAGATTGGTTACATTTTGATGATTATGAATGTATCATGCAATCAACAGGACTCAAGGATAAGAACGGCAAGGAAATCTTTGAGGGGGATGTTCTTGAAATTCAAGATGAAGGAGAAGTCCTTGGGAATGCAAAATTGACTTGGGATAATGAGCAAGCTGTCTTTATGATAGAAGCAATAAGTGTAGATGATATTGCGCCCTTTCATGAAATTCTTAGCGATGAAAGTTACTCTTATAGAGTCGTTGGCAACATCTACGAAAACAAGGAGTTACTAGATGCCTGACGTAGAATGGATTATGGAGAATTGCCATATGATGCGTGACAATGGTATCTGGGCAGGAGAGAAGCAGATTTCCTACGCTAGTCCAGATGGGCAATATACGTATTACGTAAACAAGCGTAAAGATGGCACTTATTATTTACATGGATCGTATAAACATTATGGCAGGACGTAGATGGACAGAAGATGAGGTTGATTATCTGGAGTGGTACGTCTTGTCCAGAGAAGAGCATGATTTAACACAGGCTTGCAAGTTTTTGGATAGAAGTTACAACGCAGTTCGGTCAAAATTAGCCAAACTTCAGAAATACAATCCTAACTTGCAATTTAAGCCCAAATGGTCAGACGCAGATGATAGCTATATCCTGAAATACTACCAACGCTTTTCGTACAAGACCTTGGCTCGTATCTTAGGACGTAGTGAGAAAGCCATTCGAGACCGCATCCGAAAATTAGGGAAACGAAAAATTTTAGACTTGACTATATTTCACAAAGATGTAGTTTCGCTAGCCAATCAAGGTATAGCTGTAAAAGATATCGCACAAAAATTAGGACTACATTACAATCAGGTATATTACTGCTTGAATAAACATCAGATTCCTTACAAAAAGCGAGAGTTTAGAAATCAAAGTAACAATCTCGCTTGGAGGAATTTGAATGATATGATTTTTATGAGGAGGACTTAACATGACAGACAACATAAACAAACCAAGCCACTACCAAGGCGCAAACGGTCTGGAAGACCTGAAGAAAGCCAGAAAGAACCTTGATTGGCTGATTGAGGAGATGGAGCATGAGTGAATACGCTTTGTATGATGGCGACACCTTCATTACCATGGGCACTCTTGCTGAAATCAGCAAAGAAACAGGAATTGCCGAGAGGATGTTGAAGTATTACACTTTTGCATCTACACAAAAACGCCATCCGAATGGTAGGGCAGTCATAAAGATTGAGGTGGATGATGAAGGATAAATTAAATCCAAGACAAGCAAGTAGGTTTGCTTTCTTGCTAAAGCAAAAACGTAAGGAAAGGAAGTTGTCACAAGAAAAGTTAGCAGCTAAACTAGGCTATAGTCGCTACCTGATTGCTAAATGGGAGAAGGAGGAAAGTGTACCGAATATTTATAATGTAGAAGATATCTGTACTTACTTTGCTTTTCCTGCTGATATTATTCTCGGGAGTAGGGCATGAAAAAAGCCAGCACAGCTGACTCCTCATGGTATGGTTTCGCATAACTATTATATCATGAGGAGGAGTTCGTGTGCAAATAGAGTTATTGGATATCATCGATGAAAAGAAAACCAGAAAGGAAGCTATCAAAGTCCTAAAAAAATACAGTCGTCTGAGACGGATTGCTGGAGAAGAATACGCCCCCAAAATAACAATATCCTACTCGCTTGAACCAAAATCATCAAGTGGTCAGACAAGTAAGCAGGTAGAAAGCATGGTCTTGCGTAGAGTATCAGCTCAGCAGGATTTAGAACTAATCGCTAAAGCAATCAACAATCTTTCCGATATGGAATATACACGTATCCTAATCGAACGATATTGCAGGAAGAAAAGGAGGGAAGACTACAGCATCTACTCAGAACTAGGCTACTCATCTAGTGAGTATTATCGGATATTAAACAAAGCTCTACTAGAGTTCGCGGAGTCCTATCAAGCAAGCAACCTTTTGGTTTACAAGTGATTTCTGGGAAAATCTTGGGAAAAATCTGGGAAAATCTTGGGAGAATTGGAACGAAAAAAGGTGCTAAAATAGTATTATCCAATGATTGGGTAACGAACAGTCATGAGGACTCCTAAAAATACAGAGGTTTCGGCCTCTTAGACAGTAAGGACAGGTTAGCAGGTTGTTTGGGTCTCCTTGAAACTTTTACCAAGCGTGCGTTTTACTGCTAGACCAGCTGGTTCAATTCCAGCTACTGTCATATTCAATGCCACGACCAGTGGCTTTTTTTGATTATTTGAAAGGTGGTGATACTTGTTTTGAATATTGTAGAACCAATCAGGGATAAAGATGATATACAGGCTATGAAAGATTATCTGAGAGAATGGAATGAGCGTAATTATATTTTATTTCTTTTTGGTATCAATTCAGGTTTGCGAGTTGGTGACATTTTAAAAATTCGAGTAAAGGATGTTCAAGGTTGGTATATCAAACTGAAAGAACAAAAGACTGGGAAGAAGAAAAAGATTAAAATGACTAAAACTCTCAAACGTGAGGTTAGAGAGTATATACAAAATAAACCTCATCATCATTTTTTATTTCAAAGTAGAGTCGGAAAAAATAAACCACTTGATCGTAGGACTGTGGATTGGATTTTAAAAGTTGCTGCATCTGAGTGTGGTATTGAAAATATAGGAACTCATTCAATGAGGAAGACATTTGGATATCATTATTATAAAAAGACAAAAGATATAGCAATGTTGATGAGTTTGTTTAATCATTCATCACCAGCTATTACCTTAAGATATATAGGTATTCGTCAAGATCAACAGGACAAAGCGATGTCAAATTTTGGATTGTAGTTAACCAATTAGACATAACGAGTCAAACGCTAATTCATTTAGTGGATTACTGTATATCCTTATTGTGTTAGGCTTTTTGGCGACTGTTTGAATTAGACAGAATATAAGATATGTCTAATTGAACGCTAGAAAATATAGAGTAACAGCAATTTAAAATAAGTATCTTTAAGATAATTATTGACGAAAGATGTAATGGACAAAGAATATTAAACAATGATTGAAGTTTCAACTCGAGAAGAACGAAACCAGTTTTACAATTCCAGCGAGTGGAGAACGATAAGAAGGCAAGCACTTAAACGAGATCATTACGAATGTGTATGGTGCAGGGATGAAGGCAAGGTCACGACTACTAATTTAGAAGTTGACCATATCAAGGAGCTAGAGTTCTATCCAGAGTTCGCGCTTGATATCGATAACCTACGAACATTGTGCAAAGCATGTCATAATAAAAGGCATGATCGTTTTGATAAGAATGACAGAAATTTCCGAAAAGATGAATGGTGGGGTTAGGTGAACGAATCTTAAACACCCCCCCGGTCAAAAAAATCAGGAAATTTCAAAGGAACCAGTAAGCGGTCTGCACTCGACTGTCCAAATTTTTAACAAAAAATTAAAGGGGGTGGGGGGTAATGGAAGAATACTCGGAAAAAAATATAAAAGAATTAGAAAATCAGCTACTTTCTAAAATTGGCTATTTCAGTCCTAGAAAAAAGGATGCGATTCAGTATGAAAAAGTCAATCGCTATCTTTATCTTGTCCGGCTGCTTTATGAGCTGAAAGCTAAACTTCATGAAGACGGACTGGTCATCACTGTTCACAATGGACAACAAAGATTCCAAAAAGCGAATTCTCTCATCAAGGAAATCAACACAACCAGTAATCAGCTTTTGGCTATTGAGCGGTCGTTTGATTTTGATGTTGAAAATTCTCCTGTCGAGAAAGCTACGTCTGGAAGTGATCTGTTATGATTTCTCATCCGCTGGTTGATGACTACATCAAAATGGCCGAGAATGGAGAAGTTGTTGTCAACAAGGAAAGGAAGTTGCTGTTTAAAATCATCAAGGAGAAAATCTATCCTCGTGATGATTTGTATTTTGATAATGACTTGATTGATAAGTTCATTCGGTTTGCGGAAAAGAATTTTTTCCCTCTGGCTAAGTATCAACTTTTCTTGACACCGTTCATTTTTCTTTTTCGGAAGGTAGACGAGGAACCACACTTTGACGAGTATCTATACACACTTGCTCGTGGGGGTGGTAAGAATGGTTTTATGTCAGCAAGGTCATCGTTTTTTATCAGCCCTATCTACCCTATCAGAGATTACGATGTGACTATCACTGCTAACTCTGAGAAACAGGGTAAGGTTTCGTTTGAGGAAGTTTATGAGACTATCCAAAGGCGTGGTCTTGAGAACCATTTCTATCTGACTAAAATGTCTATCACAGGTCGAGCGAACAACTCGGTCTTTTCTTTTCGGACGAATAATCCGAAGACTATGGACTCTGCTCGTGATGGTTGTCTTGAGTTTGATGAGATTCACCAATTTGAAAATGATAAGGCTGTGAAGGTTCAAAGGTCTGGTCTTGGTAAGATTGCTCATGTCAGGACTTTCTACAACGGTACGAATGGGTATGTGCGCGAGGGGTTCTATGACAAGCTGATAGAGAAGTCTATGCAAATCTTGAATGGAGAGGTTGATGATTTCAGACTCTTCCCTTTTATCTGCAAGCTTGATAGTGCGGATGAGGTGGATGACATGAAGAATTGGCCGAAAGCAAATCCGATGTTGGATGAAAGCACGCCTTACGCTAAGAGGTTGCTTGCTAGAACTAAGGCTGACTATGATGACCTTGAGCTGGAGCCGTCTGGTCGTCAGGAGTTCATGACTAAACGGATGAATCTTCCTGAAGCAGACCTTGAGAAAGATGTGACGACTCGTGAAAGATTACTTGCTTGTTTACGTTCGCCTGGTATTGACTTGTTGGGTAAGTCCTGTGTCGCAGGATTTGACTATGCTAGCATTCGAGATTTTGCGAGTGTTGGTTTGTTGTTTAAGAACGGAGATGAGTTTATCTGGAAGCAACATTCATTTGCTCGTAAAGCATTTTTGAAAGCTTTTAAACTTAAAGCTCCTATTCAGGAATGGGCAGATAGAGGCTTATTTACAATTGTGGACGGCCCTAGTATTGACCCTCGTTTATTGGTCGAAAAATTGAATGAATGGAGTAAGTTTTATCAGATTGAGCTTGTATGTGCAGATGGTTTCAGAATGGACTTGTTAAAACCTCTTTTGGAAGAGGCTGGTTTTGAATATGAGTTCTTGAGAAATCCTGGGGCGATTCAATCCAAGGTTGCGCCAATCATCGAAGATGGATTTGCTAATGAACGATTTATCTTTGAGAATGATAATTCTATGATTTGGTATACGGATAATACCTACGTCAAAGAGGACAAGGATGGCAATAAGCGTTTCTTGAAGAAAGAGCCCGTCAGAAGAAAGACGGATGGTTTCCATGCCTTGATTGCTGCTCTATACAAACGTGAGCTTGTACATGAGTCGAACGTTGGGGAATTCCTCGATATGTTAGAGGATTGGGAGTTTTAATCTAAGAATAAATTTTGGGTGGTAGGTTGGTAATTGGATAGGAAGGAGGGGAAGCATGGGGTTCTTAAATTTATTTAAGCGTGATGCGCCTGATGTTGGTTTTGATTTTGAAGAGTTGGAACGAATGTTGGGGTGTTTGCAGTTAAAGAGTTTAGCGATTGATAAGTCGGCGGAGTTTGTGGCTCGTATCTTTGCTAAGTCGGAATTTCGGTATATGGTGGAGAATCATCATGTGACGTCAGACTGGGATTATATTTTAAATGTGCGTCCCAATAAGAATGAGTCGGCCTCGGAGTTCTGGCAGAAGGTCATTTATCGCTTATTGACGAAAAACGAAGTACTCATTGTTTTGTCTGATGATAAGCAGTTACTGGTAGCTGATGCTTTTACTCGTAGGCGTTATGCTCTGTATGATGACACCTTTGAGATGGTGTCTGTCGGGGATTATACATTTCAGAGGAAGTTTGCTATGAGTGATGTCATCTTTCTTCAGTATAATAACAATCGCTTGCAAGAATATGTATCTGACTTGTTTTCTGATTATGAAAAACTACATACTCGTCTGGTGGAAGCCTTAGCTAGAAATAATCAGATCCGTGGGGTTCTGGCTACAAAAGCGAATGGAACTTTTGATGAGGATAAGAGAAAGAAACTGCAGAGATATGCGGACAATCTTTTTAAGTCCTTTACGTCTAAGACGGTTGCCATTGTACCGACAATGGATGGTGTGGAGTATTCGGAGTTGACCAATACGGTAGGAACTACAAATCTATCAGTTGAAGAGTTGAAGAAACTGAGACGTCAATTTGATGACGAGGTTGCGGATATATTAGGTTTGCCGACGGCTTTGATGCATGGAGATATGGCTGATTTGTCTAATAGCCAGAAGATGTTTAACAGTTATTGTTATGAATCGCTGGTTAAAAAAGTGGGTGACGCTCTAAACCATGCTATGGTGAGTTCGGCTGGATACGCTAATCAGAAAAAATTTGTGATTTTTGGTGAGGGGGGACTGGATAAGTTTGCTCTGGCTGAGAACATAGATAAACTCATCTCATCTGGGGCTATGACTCGAAATGAGGTGAGATTGGAACTTGGTCTTGAGGCTGTTCCTGGTGGGGATTCTTTCCTTATCACTAAGAACTATCAGGGTGAAAACGAAATAGAGAAAGGAGGAAATGAGGATGACAATCATTCAGATTAAGGGAGCGATTGTATCCAATGATGACCGCTGGTTTTATGATTGGCTAGACATGGATGCAACCGCTCCTAAGGATATTGTATTGCCGACGACGGGAGAAGATGTGGAGGTGCACATCAATTCTGGTGGTGGTGATGTGTATGCTGGTAGTGAAATCTATACAGCATTGCGTGCTTATCAGGGGCATGTGACGGTGAAAATCGTGGGGATTGCTGCTAGTGCTGCGAGTGTTATCGCTATGGCTGGTGATCAGGTGGAAATTAGTCCTACAGCGCAGATCATGATCCATAATGTATCTGCTGGTGTACGTGGTGACCATAAGGCGCTCTTGCATGAGGCTGGTGTGTTAGAAGGGTTTAATAAGTCCATCGCATATGCCTATATTGATAAGACTGGTAAGGCATTAGATGATTTACTGGATCTAATGGAGGGTGAAACGTGGTTTGATGCTCGTTCTGCTGTTAATCATGGCTTCGCAGATAAGGTCATGTTTGAAAGTCAGGAAGCTCCTGTCTTGGTAGCTAGTCAGACACCTGTGATTCCTCGTGATTTTATCGAAAAAATCCGATCTGCGATGACCCCAGATGTGGAGTTATTGGCGGACTTGGTTCGTGATAGGTTGAATAACAGTTTACCTATCCCAGAAGATAAGAAAAAAGAAGACAAGACGGCTGAACCTGTGGGGTTGGGTCGTTTCCCATTTTAAGAAAGGAAATAAAAAACAATGATGAAACTTGGTAATGAATTTACAACTGCTCGTCAGAACTTTATGAATGCAGTAGAAACTGGTGCTCCTATGGAGGAGTAAAATAAGCTCTATAACGAGATGATTGAGGCATTGACAGATAAGTTGCAAGATGATGCTCGAGAAGCTGCTCGTAAAGAAATCGCAACTATGAATCCATACGATGCACAGTTGACTGCTGAAGCTCGCGAATTTTTCAACAACATTGAGAAACTTCCTCCCAAAGGAATTGAGAAATTGTTCCCTCAGGAAACAATTGACCGTATTTTTGAGGATATGGTGGCAGCCCGTCCACTTCTTCAACACATCGGCTTGCGTAATGCTGGTATTCGTTTGAAATTCCTCAAGTCTAGTCGTACAGGTCAAGCGGTTTGGGGTAAAATCAATGCTGAAATTCAAGGACAATTGAAACAAGAATTTGCTGAAGAAGAAGCGATTCAGTCTAAATTGACTGCTTTTGTTGTAATCCCTAAAGACTCTGAAAAGTTTGGTCCTGCTTGGCTACAGTCTTACGTATCCATTCAAATTACAGAGGCCTTTGCAGCTGCTCTTGAAGCTGGTTATTTAAATGGTGATGGGGACAACAAGCCTATCGGGTTGTCTCGTACTCTTACAGGGACTGCAGAAAGTGAAAAAGTAACTTATGCTGAGAAACAAGCTCAGAAAAAACCATTGACTTTCGCAGACTCTGCTACCGTGGTAAAAGAGTTGACGGAGGTTTATAAATACCATTCTACAAAAGCTGACAATACCACTCCTGTTGCAGTAGAAGGTAATTTGGTTATGGTAGTGAACCCTGTAGATGCCTGGGATGTGAAGAAGCAATATACGTCTCTCAATGCTCAGGGTGTATATGTAACAGCTATGCCTTATAACCTCATCTTGGTTGAGTCGGTTGCTCAAGCGTCTGGTAAGGTGACTACATTTGTCAAAGGTCGCTACGATGCCTTTGTAGGTGGGGGGATTGAATTTGGACGATTTACCGAAACCTATGCTTTAGAAGACTTGAATCTCTACACTGCTAAGCAATTTGCTTATGGTAAAGCGCATGATGAAAAGACTGCTGCTGTGTGGACACTGAATATTGGAAAATAAAAGGTGACGAAGGATGGAGATTGAAGCTAAACTTCATTCCCTCCTTGATCCTTTTAAGGAGCGGATGAGAATTTTTCATAGCGGAGAAGATGCGAATCTCTCACGGATGTTAGAAAGTTCTCAAATGGTTATTACCCGCTTGGTAGGAAGTGGGAATATACACGATCATCAAATAAGGGAACTTATCTTAGAACGTGCTCGCTATGTCTATAATGACCAAGTTGAATTTTTTTACGAAAATTTCAAAGCGGATATTTTAGCATTATCGTTAGATAAGATAGAAATGGAGGATAGTGATGATTAAGGTATTAAAAGAGTTTTATGACCTCAAGGAGGGAGTCCTTAGGCAAGTCGGAGAAAGGTTTGAAGCGACAGAAGAACGATTTGCTGAGCTAAAGGAACATTTACCTGACTATGTCGAGTTGGAAAAGTCGTCCAGAAGTCGTAGCTCTAAGGAAGTAGTGAGTGTAAATGAAGAGGAGTGAGGGACCAAGCTATCGTTACAAAAAGCCTGAGTCTCAAAATGGAGACCTGAGAACTCCCCTGACTTTCTATACCTCTAAAATAAAAAAAGGGGTTGATGGTCGTGATGTGAGTTACGAGAAGGCTTTTTATACGATGGGGCAAACTTATTCTCCAAGTATGAAAGACGTTGAGATTGCAACTGGAAAAGCGATGAAAGCTAAGATGACTTTGAAGATTCGTGACCCTCTGACAGATTATCAGCCTGAAAATCGGCATTTTGTCGAAGTGGGGGATATCCGTCTAGTTGGTAAGAAATGGCAAATCATTGATGTCCGTCCTGATTTTGCTAATCGGGATTTTTTGATTGTCCTTATCGGAGGTGGTCGTGATGTCTAGTGGAGCTAATCTAAAAGGATTTGATGATATTTTGAGGAATATTGAGGCTCGACTAGGAGAGCCGGTAGTTCGTAGAAAGGTCAACAGAGCCTTGAAGGAGACGGTTGAGGAGTTTGAGCCAACTTTCAAACGGGCTATGGCGGTGTACGCTGACACTGGGAAGACGGTTGGTGCGGTCGTTCATGGGAATGTGACTGGTACATCCAGCGGAGTTCCAATGGTTAAATTAGGTTTTAAAAGTCCTCGTTGGACTATTATTCACTTAAATGAATTTGGATATGCAAAGAATGGGCATCCTCGTGGTTTCGGAGTCATGCGCCGCTTTTTTGAAGCGAGTAAGCCGGTCTTTAAGTCTAAAGTCGGCATGAAGTTAAAACAGGAGTTTTTGTAATGATTAAAGACAAATTAACTGAACTCTACGATGCTTTGGAAGAGGATGAGTCTTTATCTGGTATTAGTATCAAGTCTTTTGAGCGTCCTGAGAGCTTGGGAGATGGCGAGACCAGTATTGTCATTATCCCTGTAGGGCCTCCAATGCAGACGGCTCACGGTAGTAATACTAGTTTGGCTAAGACTTTTCTCTATCAAATCAATGTAGAGTCTACTAATCGAGTGGAGTGTAAAGAACTCCAAGGAAGAATTGAAAAAATAATGGAAGAACAGGGATTTTATCAGACTGAAGGTGGTTTGGAACAATGGATTCCTGATATTAAGCGCTATGTAGACGTTCGGACTTATCGTGGTATGAGCGCTCTATATGAGAAATACTAGAAAGAAGGAAAAAGAAATGACAGTAAAAGGAACTGCACTTATCGGACTTAAATCAGTCACCATTCGTGTGCATGATGGACAGACTCCAACGGTTGGACAGAACCTCTTCACGCTAGAAGGTAAAGATAATGAAGGGGCTACACAGACCGCTAGAGTAACTGGATTATCTAGTGACCCTGTAAAGACTTATGGTAGTAATGTGGCTTATCACGTCTCCAATCGAGGAGTCGGTGATGTTAAGGTAGAGATGGGCTTGCTTGATGTCCCATTAGCTTTATATACGAATGCTTTGGGGTATGGCGATGATGATGGTATCTATTACTTCGGTGCAGACACAGTTGCCAAGAATGTTTCCATTCTCATTGAAAGTAATACTGCTGATGGGGAACCTGTTTACTATGGTTTTTATAAAGGTCAGCTTTCTATGGATGCTATTGATTTTGAAACGCTCAAGGATAAGGCGAATGAGTTAGCTACTACTAGTGTGAATTTCACTGCGACAGCTAGTTCAGACGTTGCAACTAAGGGGCGTTATGGTGCTATTGTTTATGGTTCAGATGCTGAAAAGTTGAAGAAATTGAAAGGTCAACTAAACATAACCGCTGCGGGGTAGAAGGAGGGCGAAAGCTCTCTTTTACTTTTTTAGAAAGGAAAGTATATGGCTAAGGTTCAATTTACAATTAAAAATGACAAGGGAGAAGATGTCCTAAAAAAGAGCAAAGAAATCACAACTCGTGATTATCGTGACTATTTGGTCATGAACGAATCCTTGACAAGTGATTTATCTGAGGTAGAGAAGCTTGATAAGCAGTTGGGATTTATTGCTAGTTTGTTTGATGATGTGACAGTAGAACAATTACTAGAATACACAGATTTTGCGAAAGTGATTTCTATTTTTACAGCAATTTATGCTCATCTGGTAGGTGATGTAGACCCAAAGGAAAAGAGCTAGCACCTGGGCAAGCGATCAAACGTTTTTATGGTTTTGTCAAGCAAGTTACAGAGGGTCCTTATGGAATGAGCATTCGCGATGTGATGGATACGAGTTGGGAGGACTTGATGGGGGTCTTGGGAAGTCTGGAAACGAGTGAACAAGAAGAAGTGCTTGACTTGGCAGATTTTTTAGAAAGTCTCTAGGTCAAGACTTTACAAATCAAAGGCTTAGGAATATAATAGAGGTATAAGCGAGGAGGTGGAAGAAATGTCTCGAAAAGAAAAAGCACGTAGAAGATATTGGTTTTGGTTTACCATTTTTATCCTTTATCTTGCTTTTGGCTTGTATTGTATTTGTACAAATTTTGTAGATATCTTTGGTATGCTCTTGCTATCACCCTTTATCTTTGCTTCCTTGCCACTCTATGCTTATCTATATCTTGGTATGTTTATCTGGTCTTTTATGAGCCTGGCAATGGATGATTTTTATAAAGAATGATGAAAAGTCCGTGAGGGCTTTTTCTTTGCTCTGAGGAGTTAGGAAGGAGAACAAGATGGCAAGCGGTACGCCGTTAGGTCAGATGTATATTGAGCTAGGGTTGGACGTGTCAAAGTTCAGTCCTACTCTAACTGGTGCAAAAAACGCTGTAAAGTACTTTCAAAATAATGTCCGTTCTTTGGATAGTACTTTAAAGGGGAATGAAAAAAACGCTAGCTTACTTCAAGCGAAATACAAGACTTTGGGACAAGCTATTGATTCACAACGTAAAGTTTTGGATGAGATGAAGAAAAGTTTTGACAAACTTGATCCTGGGACAGCTAAGTTTGACAAGGCTGCTGCTGATATTCAGCGTGAGAATGCTAAGTTGGCAGTAATGGAAGGTCAGCTACGCGGTGTTGAAAAAGCTTTGCAAGATGTGGGGCGTGAAAATAGTTGGTCTGGTAAGATGGATGCCTGGAGTGAAAAATTTGCAAAAGGTGGAGAAAAATTGCGGGCTATGGGCGATGCAATGAAGCCTGTATCTGCTGCTTTATTAGCTGGTTTTACGCTTTCTACTAAGAAGGCGATTGACTTTGAGAGTCAGATGAATACAACTAAATCTCTGTTAGCAGATACTATTCCAACAGCGGATGAACTGAATAGTACCACACAAAAGCTGGGGGAAAGTTCAAAAAATTGGGCGAAGCAGTATGGGATTTCTACTGCATCTATCAATGAAGGGATGCAAGAAATTATCAAGAAAGGTTTTGATGCCAATCAGACAATCGAAGCCATGCCTGCTATCCTAGACGCTGCAAAGGCATCTGGTGAGGACTTCAATACGGTTATGAACGCCACTACGAATATTTTGCAACAATTTGGGCTATCTACTCAGGATACAGAGCGAGTAACCAATAGCTTAACCTTTGTCGCCAATAAAACGGCTGCTGGTTTTGCTGATATGGGGGCTGCAATGGAGTATGTTGGTCCCGTTGCTAAAAACGTTGGTATGAACTTGGAAGAGACTGCCGCTGCTGTTGGTCTTTTGTCCAACAATGGTATTGCTGGTGAAAAGGCTGGTACGGCTCTGCGTGGAGCTTTAACAAGGCTACTGAAACCATCAGAGCAAAATGCAAATGCAATGGAGAAGCTTGGTTTTTCTGCAGAAGAATTTCGTAGCGGCGCGATTAAGCTACCTGATATTTTGGATCGTATCAAAAAGAATACGGAAGGGATGACAGATGCTCAGAAATCGGCCTTGATTGCTACAGCCTTTGGTACAGAAGCTCAGACAGCGATGAATATCTTGGTTGACCAAGGTGGAGATGCGTTGCGTAATCTTGCTAATGAAACCAAGGGGGCGACAACTTATACCAAGGATTTAGCAAATGAATTATCTAAGTCTTCTAAAAATGGTGTGGAACGTTTTAAATCTAGTTTGGAAGTTTTACAGATTAACATTGGTCAGAAATTATTACCATTACTAACTCCTGTGATTGATAAGGTGAACCAATTTATCGACTGGCTAAGTAAGGCTCCTCCAGCCGTACAGAGCTTGGCGGTTGGTATTGGTGGTTTTTTGGCTCTGGGCTACCCTCTATTGAACTTTCTTGGCAATGGGGCGACGGCTCTTAGTATTTTGATAAAACATGCCGGTAAATTAGAAGGACTATTAAAGGGCGGTCTCGGTCTTGCTAAATTGACAGAGCGTGCTGGTAAATTAAAAGGACTTTTACAAGGTGGTCTCGGTCTTGCTAAGGTAGGAAGCGAAGCCACTGTTTTAGCGGAAGGAGCTGGCGCTGCTGCATCTAGTTCTAGTCTCTTGTCTGGAGCCATTGGGGCTTTGACAAATCCTATTGGTTTGCTGGTGGGTGGTGCTGCTTTACTAGCTGGAGGATTGGTCTATCTAGGATATAAGAAAGACGAGGCTCGCATTAAGGCGGAGGAATTTGGGTCTCAGTTGAGTGATACTGCAAGGAAAGAGTTAAGAGATTTCCAAAGTAAGGTAGATGATACCAGTACAGCAGTAGCCAACTTTGGAACCCACGCTGGCGATGCTGAAAAAGTTTCTGAAGCTTTTCGAAAACTTCATGAAGAGGTAGCAGCAGGTGCTGAAAAAGCTAATCAACGTATGGAAGAATTAGCTAAAAAGTTGGGGTTTAGCGATGAAGAAATCGCTAAAATGAAAGTAAAAAATGACCAAGTTGTTTCAAATACCGATGCAATGGCTAATCAGGTCAGTGAAATCTACAAACGTCATAATGGAGACGCTAGCAAGTTTTCTCAAGAAGAAAAAGAAATCGTCTTAAACAACCAAAGAGAGATGATCAAAGCTAGAATCGAAATGATGGAATTATCTGGCGAACAACAAAAGGCTGCGCTTCAGGCTCTGAATGGAGAGATTGGTAGTTTAAATGAAACGCAATTAAAGCACACAAGAGATGTTTTGAAGAAGGCTCTGGATGAAGAAAATCAGTTATACAAAACCTCAAAAGATGGATTGAAACAACTCTTAGATGCCAAACGTATCGATCAAGAAACTTACAATAAAAAAATTCAAGAACTTGAAACAAACCACCAGCAAACCATGGAAGCCTTAGGTACTAAGTATTACCAGGTTATGCAAAACCTTGACGCTAAGGTAAAAGCTCGAACTGGACAAAGCTGGAACTACTGGGAAGAAGCTAAAAAGGTTCTGGAAGAATATGGTTTGTCTTATGAAGTAATCGGTCAAAAGGCAGCAGAAGCTTCTCAAAAAATGGGTGATTCCCATAGCATTCTTGCTAAGTATACTAGTGATATGAGCAAGGAAACGAGAGAAGCGAATGATGCTTGGTCTTTGCTCGTCGGAAACATTGATGAAAACAACAATTTTGTCATTAAATCAAACGTAAAAGAAGTGATTGGGGAAGCGACTAAATCTGCTGAGGGTTGGGAGCAATTGCAATTTATTGTTAAAAATGCGAATATCAACTCAAATGCTCGGGTAACGATTGCTGAAGCTCTCGTTGAGTCTGGTAAGTGGTCAACCATGACACTGGAAGAAAAACAGTTGATTGTCCAAAATCAAGCAGGACTGCAAGCTATCTTTGATAGTGAAAACCATCTTAGAATCTGGAACAGTATGCCTGCTGAAGTCAAGCAACTGCTTTTGGAAAATACAGATGTGATGAATAAGGCTGAGGAAGCTTCCAAAGCGCTCTATAACTATGATGCCTTGACTCCTAAGCAGAAAGAGTTGCTGGCTACGGATGAGAATTTCAGAAAGGCTGTTGCTCGTTCGACTGACACGCTAACAACTTGGAATGCAACTACTCCATTTACAAAAGATTTGAAACTAGATCCTACAAATGTTTTGAACAACGGGCAATTGTCAATCGATAAAATCATGGCTTGGAATCTATCTAATCCAGAGAATAAGTCATTAAATGCTATTGACAATACTAGTGAAGCAGTTGCTAGTGCAAAAGCGAGTGTGAACTCTCCGAAACAGGAAAAACCAATTGATTTACTTGCGAAAGATCAGACTGCAGGCGTTAGAAATGAGACGAGTGCGGCTATTAATGCGATTAAGCAACATAATCCAGTAGATATCCTTGCTAAAAATAGCACTTCCAGTACTGTCAGCGAGGTCAAAAGCGTCGTTAATAGCATTCAAGACAAAACGGTTACAATCAGCGCTCGAGATAATGCTTCTGGCGTGCTTGCAGGCATTAGGTCTTGGATTACTAGGGTAACTGGTGATTTCTTTACCAATGTTTTTGCTAGTCGGCATGCCCACGGTACCAACTATCACCCTGGTGGTCTTGCTATGGTCAATGACCAACGCAATAGTACCTACAAGGAATTGGTTACTCTTCCAGATGGTAGGAGCTTCATTCCTGAGGGGAGGGATGTTCTTCTTCCTCTTCCTAAAGGGGCTAAAGTTTTGCGGGCGGATAAGACCAAACGCTTGATGCGTGAGATGGGGGTCCCTAAATATGCTGCAGGAGTTGGCATTCCGAGTGATGCTAAATTCCTTCGTGAGATGGAAGAAGCACAAGCTAAAATAGTGGTGCAAACAAAAGGAGATACAAATAGTAAAGACAGCGATAAAGTCGTGTCTGAGATAGCGATTCTGAGAGCAAGTATGGAGAAGATCCTTACCGCTATCCTTGAAAAGCCGTCAGATACTTACCTGGACGCTGATAAAATTTCAATGAGCGTCTACCAACGTCAAGGTGCGATTTATGCTAGGGAGGGAATGTAATGTTTTACATGATTATCAATGGTTTCAATACATCAACTATCCCTCACTGCGTGGTGACGGATTTTGGTCAGGTGGAGGCAGCTAAACCTAGGGTGGCTGAAGATGCTAACCTCTACGGAGCCAACGGAAGTTATCGGGTGCTGGATGGTGGCTATGAGAGTTATGAACGGACTTTTTCGTTCTACATTCCTAAGTTACTGGATGTTTCGACTATCGTGGAGAAATTTCAGCCTAAGGACAATGTGCTGGAGTTTAGCTACCAGTTGGGTTCTGTCTTTTATGCGGATTTTATTGGTGCAACCTATAGCCCTCATGGGATGCATGCCTGGAAGCTAGAGCTTAAGCTGAGTATGCAACCATTCCGTTATCAGAAATCTGTTGAACCTCTGATCTTTACCGCAAGTGGAAATATCAACAATCCAGGCTCTGTCTATAGTGAGCCTGTGATTGAGATTGAAGGGGATGGCGATATTTCTTTGACTATCGGACGGACAACCATGCACTTGACCGTTAGACGAAAAGTGACCATTGATTGTAGGCATAAGAAACAGAATATTTACAATGCAGATGGCGCGGTTCAAAATACGCTACGAAAACGTGGAGGCTTCTTTGAGTTGGCAGTCGGTAGTAACGGTCTGGTCTTTACTGGTGCGGTTCGTAAGGTCACAGTTCGGCCGAATTGGAGGTATATTTTATGATTTATCTTACAGAGGGAAATAGGCCTTTAAACGAGGCCTACAATGATGAAATTGTCCATTTTGGGAACAATACCTATCAACTGACCTTTCGTTTTCCTACATCGGATCCCAAGTGGGAATTGCTGAAAGAGGAAACTTTTCTGACTGCAGATGACCTACATGGTGAGCAGGATTTTTATATTTTTGAGGTTGAAAAGCAACAAGGATATATTCAAGTCTATGCCAATCAGGTTATCAGCCTGTTAAATAACTACATCGTCAGCTCTATCGAGGTTGACCGTGTCAGTGGGACAAGGGTGTTGAGTGCTTTTGCTGGTAGTATTACCAGAGCCAATCCTTTTTCTTTCTTCTCTGATATTGATGATAGGCATACGCTCAATATCAAGGACAAGAATGCCATGGAGGTCTTGGCCAAAGACAAGCATTCTATCCTTGGTCAGTGGGGCGGAGATATGGTGCGAAACGGTTACAACTTACGCTTGTTAAAAAATGGCGGTTCTGAAAATGAATCGCTTTTTATGTACAAGAAAAACTTGTCCAGCTACCAGCACAAGACCTCAACGAAGTCTTTAAAAACTCGGATAACCTTTAAAACGACTGTTAAGGGCGAGGGAGAAAATGCGGTTGACCATGATTATATGGTGGTGATTGACAGCCCCTTACTTGGGAACTACAGCCAAATCTATGAAGATGTCGTGGAGGTCAATGACCAAGACGTGACAGATGAGGCTAGCTTGATTGCATATGGTAAGCAGTATTTTCGGACAAGTATGTGCGACATGTTAGAAGATAACCTTGAAATCTCGGTTGTCGGTCAGAGTGATGTTGCGGTGCAGATGTTTGATGTGGTCAGTATCTACCATGAGTGGTACGGTCTTGATGTTCGTAAGAAAATCACCAAATATACCTATTCGCCAATGGCAAAACGCCTAAAATCAATAGGTTTTGGGACCTTCCAGTCCAGTCTTGCAAATGCGATCGGTGGGATTGTAAATGATGCCGTTTTGAATGAAAGCCGAAATCTGCATCAGATTTTTGAAGAACGTTTGAAAAAGGAAATCGCCAACGCTGACCGTGCTTTTGACGCTGAGTTTGACAAGCGTGAGAAAGCTATCACGGATGCCATCGAACTTGCCAAGGCTAAGGCAGAAGAAGTCAAGCAAGAAGTGTCTGACACTATCAATCAGCGTTTCAATAGCTTTCATGATGAACCTTTACGAGAATCAAGGCGCAAGGCTGAGGAAGCTTTGAGACAAGCTGGCGCAAGTAGCTCTCTTGCTCAGGAAGCCAAGCGGATTGGGCTGGATTCTGTTGCTAGACTTGAAGCGTTTAAGTCGCAGACTAGGAGTGCTCAGACGGCTTTGTCGGGTGATTTGAATCTTCTAAAGCAGACAGTTACCAATGATATAAGCTCCAAGCAAAGGCAACTTAAAACTGACATTTCCAAACAAGTTCAAGCTCTCGGTCAGATAAAGAATGACTTGGCTGGAGTCAGAAGCTCTCAGGCAAGATATGAAGAGACGACTAAAGGCAGGCTAACTGCACTGACGAACAGAATGGAAGGGAAAGCTAACAAATCAGAAGTCAGGCAAACAGCAGAGACTCTGACGAGTCAGATAGACCGTATACAAGAAGAGAGCTCTACTCGTATTTCAACAATGACCTCTCGTTTTAATCAGCGCGCTGATGCGCTTGATGCTGGAGTGAGGCGTTTGACTGAAGGTCTCAGAACCAAAGCGGATATCAGCTCCCTCAACGTGACTGCTGAGAATATCCGGCAATCTGTGAAGAGTCTTGAGACAGACACGCAGAACAAACTAAATCAGAAGTTGAGTCAGGCTGAATTTGAGGTGCAGGCTGGCTCTATCCGTCAGGAAATCCTGAACGCAACCAAGGACAAGGCAGATAAGACCTTAGTTGTGGCTGAAGCTGGAAAATTGCGAGAAGAATTTTCAAATATGCAAGTTGGTGGTCGGAACTATTATCGTGATTCCGAGAAAATTCAACAGTCTCCTTTTAGTTTTGGTTTTGTGTTTGATAATCTAGATCCCTATCTTTCAAAGTCCGATATTGGGACAACTTGGACTCTCTCGTTTGATTGTAAACTCGATGAAGTTGATGGTTCTTTTCCTTTCCACATGATGCATAATGGTGGGAATGGCTTTGGTATAGAGGGACAAACAAAGTCCACTGCGACTAGGGAGTGGCAGCGATTTAGGCTTACAGGTCCGGTATTTTTTAAAGAGGATGCGCCCTCTGAATCCAAGCTACAGATGATCCTATTCAATTCAGATTTAGGATACGGAGGAACTATTTTCATTCGTAGGATTAAACTTGAAAAAGGTACCCTAGCGACAGACTGGAGTCCAGCGCTTGAAGACACCAATGGTCTCATCACACAAGCTAAGGCTAGCTTTGAGCGAACAGCGCAGGAATTGCGAACGGATTTGTCGGCTGTTCAGGCCTATGTTGCTCAAGATGGTCAAAGACAGGAAAGCTTACAGCGCTATACTCGTGAGGAGAGCGCGAGACAAGCAAGAGCAGTTCGTGAGCAGATATCCAGAGATTATGTAGGGAAATCAAGCTATCAAGAAGACGTGGAGGGGATTCATCGGAGAATTGAAGGAGTTAAAACGAGTGCGAATAGAGAAATAACTAGCCAAATAGCTAGCTATCGTCAATCTGCCGACGGGACATTTAGGGATATTTCAAGCCAAATAACAACTTATAAGCAGGATATGACCAGGAACATTGCGAACCTATCCCATCAACTGGCAGGTAAGGTAGAGACTACTGACTTCCAGCGTGTTAAGGAAACCAGTGAACTTTACGAGCGGATTTTGGGCAATACTGAAAATGGAATTGCGGATAAGGTTGCTCGCATGGCTATGACCAATCAACTGTTTCAGGTTGAGGTTGGGAAATATAGTGTAAGCGGCCCTAACCTCATTAAGAATAGTGATTTTAAAAATGATACGAATAAATGGGGCTCAACTCAAAATTTAGGAAGATTGGTTAAGCATAGCTTTTATCACAACGGGCAGAAAGACCTTATGCGTTTAAGCAATGCAACTAAAAACAAAAACTTTTTGTCTAGTCACCGTTTTAATCTTGAACGAAATACTGACTATGTACTGAATTTTAGAGGATTTAACAACAGTGCTCTAGCAAGCTATGATGTTTATATTTTGGGACGAAGAGCAGGCGAGAGCGATGGATTCACAATCTTTAAGAAAGTTGTTAGCAGCAAGAAACTATCTACCTCTAGATGCGAAGATGTCTCAGTAACTTTTAATTCCGGAGAAATGGATAATGCTTACATTCGTTTTGAGAACAATGGCTCATCATCAGGAACAGCTGATTTGTATATTACAGAAGTTGACTTGTACAAAGGTTATAAACCTAGAACATGGCAACCACATCCAGAAGATGCAGTCGCAGATGCGAATAAGAAGCTTGAAGCCACGCAAACAAAAATGACTCAACTAGCTGGCTCCTGGTTGGTTCAAAACATCAACAGTGCAGGTGATTTGATTTCGGGTATCAATCTAGGAGCCAATGGTCATAATCGTCTTTCTGGGAAATTAACCCATATAACAGGCGAGACCCTGATTGACAGAGCAGTCATCAAGTCTGCCATGGTTGATAAGTTGAAGACAGCTAATTTTGAATCAGGTTCAGTAACGACAGCTGTTTTAGCTGCCGAAGCGGTCACAGCTGATAAGGTAAAGTTTGATCATGCCTTTATTCGAAAACTTATTGCCAACGACGCCTTTATTGGAGAACTAACTTCTAAACGTATCTTTGCGACTAAGATTGAATCAGTTGTGAATCGCTCGACTTTCTTAGAAGCTTATCAGGGTCAAATAGGAGGGTTTACAATTGGTCGTTTTGCTCAAGGAAGAGGTCGCTGGATTTCTGGTGTCAACCAATTCTCGGTCGGCATGGGAAACGGCGAAGGCGGAAGCTACAATGGCGAAAATACCGCATTTTGGGCGAACTGGGGTTACAGTTGGAACAGTCCTGGCCCCAATGCTTGGTATGTGACAACGTTAGGAAACATGCATTGCCGAAACGGAGCAAATTTCCACGGTAGGGTTGACTTTTCGAGTTCATCGAGAGCAAACTTCTATGGGAATACTACTTTTTCTCGTTCTCCTGTGTTTTTAAATGGTATCGAACTTGGAAGTAAAGACGTCTTTGGTGATGGTTGGAATCCCAAAGGCGGAAGGAATGCGGTTGTTTGGTGGAATCAGGTCGGTAGTGGTAGCGTGAAGTATTGGATGGAACAAAAATCAGACAGACGCTTAAAAGAGAACATCACAGATACAGCTGTGAAAGCCTTGGACAAAATCAACAGATTAAGAATGGTTGCATTTGATTTCATCGAAAGTAAGAAACATGAGGAGATTGGTCTAATAGCTCAAGAGGCTGAAACCATCGTTCCAAGAATTGTCTCACGAGATCCTGAGAATCCAGATGGCTATCTACATATAGACTATACCGCTTTAGTTCCTTACTTAATCAAGGCCATTCAAGAATTAAATCAAAAAATAGAAAAAATGGAGAACAGACATGGATAATCACACAATCGACAAGCTAGTCGCTGAGTCACTCGTCGACCGTTTGGCTGATATCGAATTGAACTATGCGCATTTAAATGTACACCATAGGCTGGCTTTGGCTGAATTACAGGCCTTTAAGGCGGTGCTGGAATATGACCCAGCGCTTAAAGAACTTTTTGACGAAACGCAAGCGAAAATGAAAGGAAATAAGGAATGAATTACGAAGTAGCAATCAATCCCTACTTGAAAGGTGGGGAAAATGTAACAGTTGTCGCAATCAAGATGGAAAACAAGGGGCGCTATTCTTATGAGCAGTGCGAATTGCCAGGTGACCATACACAGGATAGTGAGGACGCCCTTATCCAAGCGGTTTTGGAATTGGTTCGCACCGAACTGGACCCAACAAGCGCCATTGTCAAGAACCAAGAACAACTGGCTAAGACGACGGAAGCGCTGGAGAGAGCCAACCAGCTCATGGATGGCATGCAGAAGGTCAATCTCCAGAATGCTCAGGATATTGAGGATATCTTAGCGCGATTGGAGGAGCTGGAAGCTCAAGGAGAGTCTGACCAGGAGGAGACCGACGAGGACACCCCTCAGGTTACGGACACAGAAAACCAAGCTGAAGAAGCACAACCAACCCCAGCGGTAGAAGATAAGAAAGAAAGCGAGAAAGAAGATGACATTTCTGAAACGACAAACCAAGAGAGCCCTAGTGAAGACAATGGAGGTAGCAGCAATGAGTAAGATTACACTAGATCAAGCAAAAATCGATATGTACATCAACCTACTGGAGCGTGGAGCAGTTGACTTTTCATGGGTACATAAACGCTGGAAAGACCGTGTGCGCAAGGAATTGAAGCGACGTGGTTTGAGCCACTTGGCGAACTAGCGAGGTGTTTATGACAGAGATTGAGCACTTATTGATTCGGTTTCTCTTTTCTCTGATTCCTGTGGTTGTCTTGTACTTTTCCATGAAGGACAGGGCAACCAAGCAGGAAAATCGCATGACAGCCATAGAAAAAGACATTGAGAACTTACGCGAATTTCGAATGTCGGCTAACAAAAGATTGGATAACCATGACGAACAAAATAAGGCTATTCTGGTGCTGGCTGAACAGGTCAAATCGCTAGGTGAAGATGTGAGAGAACTGAAAACCTTGATACAAAGTAAACAGTAAAGAAAGAGGTGCAGAATGGTCTGTAATCTCAATATGACCAATCTCGCACAGATTGACGGTGGTCACCTGATTAAGCAAGGGGACTTGGCTTCCACCTTTGGTTTTGCCCTCTTAGACGAAGACTACCAAGTGATTTCCTCTCTGGAAGGGGAGGAGGCACTGATCAGTCTGACCAAGGAGGGCTACCAGTGGAAGAAGCAGGTAGCTGTTACCAGTCAAGGTGTGAGTTTCCATCTGGACGCTATCTTGCCGATTGGGAGTTATCGCTTGGAAATCACGGCTGGAGGCTATGTTTTCCCTAGTGATAAATCTGTCCATATTAAGATAGTCGCCTCAGATAAGGAATTGGTCACAGAAGAAGTCCATGCTTTAAAAGAGCTGGATATCGCAGAAGAAGTAAAAAAACAGCTTGCAGGTAGAACTGTAGGCGAGAGCCTAGTAGGTCAGGAATTGCCAGACCTACTCTTTTATTACAATTTAGGAAAGGTGTAACACAAAATGGATACTACAAAATTAACAGCATTTGCGCAGGCAGTGGGGGAAGATAACAAAAAGGTAAACGAAGAGCTGAAAACGAAAGTCAGCACGTCTGACATGAACCAAGCAATCTCTCAAGCTAAATCAGAGGTCAAGGCTGAAATCTTGGGTGAAGGAACGCCTGAGAATTTGGACACACTGAAAGAAATCGCGGAAAAAATCACAAGTATGGGACAAGATGAAAATAGCGCACTTCTTGGCAAAGTAACTGAAGTCAGCGGACGTGTAGACCAGATTGCCAACCTTGACTTGGTAGCGACTTATAACGCAGCGAAAGCGTGAGTGCTATGAGTAACCTTGAAAATCTAGCAAGAGCAATCGGTGAGGATGTCAAGGCTATCAAAGAAGACTCAGAGCTAAAGGATAGGGAGGTTAAGAAAAGACTGGACACCCTTGAGAGTAGACCGAGAGTCCATCCAGAAACCCTCGTTACAAAAGCGGAGCTGGAAGAGAAAGGCTACTTGACCTCCCACCAAGACTTGTCTACTTATGCCCAAAAATGGGAGTTGTACAATGATATCCCCATCAAGGCTAGGATTTCCGCCTTAGAAAATCGTCCATCATTCGATACGCTGACACCGACTCAACGGGATAGCTTAAAAGGGGATAATGGGCATAGTTTGAATGCCAGCGTTCGTATTGAGGGTTCTTATAAGAATGGTTCTACTAGCCGATTGAATTTGTTTGCGGATGTATTCTACGATGGCGAAGCAGTCACGAGCGGCTATACTCTTGATTATTACTACCGTGGTTTTGGCTATACAAACTGGCGTTCTTTGAGAAATCAGACCCCTGATTCAGCAGGAAAATTTGGCACATGGAGTGCTTCTCAGCGTTCTGGTGGTTGGTTTGAAGTTCGCATTGAAGTGAATTACAGAGGATTGAGAGCCTCTGCTTTTACCCATTTGGATAATGTCAACGATGGTGAACAAGGGCGAAGTGGAGTTCCAGGTCAGAACATTGTCAATCAGAACGGTTCGCAGGCACTCAACTATTGGGCCGGTACGCAAGAGCAGTACGATGCTATTACTACCAAAGACCCTCACACGATTTACGATATTTTTAAGTAGGTGAAGCTATGAGAGATAGAGTAAGAATCATGTTAGGAAGTAGAGAGATTGTCAAGCGCTATATTGGCGATAGGTTGGTGTGGTCGAGTGGACCGTCATTATTATTGGAAGTGTTAAACACAAGAATGTGGCAGTACTGGGGTGGGTACAATATTGATATTAAAGGTAATGATATTAAGGTTGCTGCTATACGATATGTACAACTCAATAATAGCAGATTAATAAGAATTCAGGCTGATATGTATAACCGAGGAGTCATATATCTAACTGGTACAAACTTAAGGGAGTATATAGGTAGCGTTAATGTTAAGTTTTATAGAGAATAGAAAGGAAACAACACATGACACAATTTAATGAATTTATTATCGCTTTTGCGACAGGCTTTTTAGCAGTAGCAGTAGGCAGTATCGTGAAAATGGTGAAAGACTATCTTTTGCGTAAAGGCGGAGAGAAAGCGGTAATCATCGCTGAAATCCTAGCCAAGAACGCAGTTCATGCCGTTGAGCAGGTGGCTCAAGAGACAGGTTATAAAGGTGATGAAAAATTGGCACAGGCTCGCACTAAAATCCGGGCAGAGCTAACCAAATACAACATCAGCATGACTGACAAGGACTTGGATACCTTTGTAGAGTCAGCCGTGAAGCAGATGAACGATGCTTGGAGGGAGTAGGTATGGATATCGATACAAGCAGACTACGTACAGGCTTGCCCCAGGTTGGGGTACAGCCTTACCGACAAGTACATGCCCACTCAACAGGCAACCGCAACTCAACCGCTCAAAATGAGGCAGACTACCACTACAGAAAGAACCCTGAGCTTGGTTTCTTCTCTCATGTGGTTGGTAACGGTCGTGTCCTGCAGGTCGGTCCTGTAAATAATGGTGCCTGGGACGTTGGGGGCGGTTGGAATGCGGAAAGCTATGCGGCAGTTGAATTGATTGAAAGCCATTCAACTAAAGAAGAGTTCATGGCTGACTACCGTCTCTATATCGAACTCTTACGCAATCTAGCAGATGAAGCAGGTTTGCCGAAAACGCTTGATACAAGCAGTTTGGAAGGTATCAAAACACATGAATACTGTACCAATAACCAACCAGACAATCATTCAGACCACGTTGACCCGTATCCATATCTAGCCAAATGGGGCATTAGCCGTGAACAGTTCAAGCAGGATATTGAAAGTGGCTTGATAATTGAAACAGGTTGGAAGAAGAACGATACAGGCTATTGGTATGTACACTCAGACGGCTCTTATCCAAAAGACAAGTTTGAGAAAATCAACGGAACCTGGTATTACTTCGACGGCTCAGGCTACATGCTTGCAGACCGCTGGAAGAAGCACACAGACAGCAACTGGTACTGGTTTGACCAGTCAGGTGAAATGGCGACAGGCTGGAAGAAAATCGCTGAGAAGTGGTATTATTTCGACGTAGAGGGCGCTATGAAGACAGGATGGGTCAAGTACAAGGAGACTTGGTATTATCTTGACGGTAAAGAAGGTGCCATGGTATCAAACGCCTTCGTCCAGTCCGCAGATGGAACAGGCTGGTACTACCTCAATGCAGACGGAACAATGGCAGACAAGCCAGAGTTCACAGTAGAGCCAGACGGCTTGATTACGACTAAATAATTTTAAAAAATAAAAGGAAAGGAAAACTTTTCTAAAATGTTTATCTACCCCACAGGACTCGTCCTTGTGGGGATTTTTTTGTTAAAAAGAGTAAGAAACATTGACTTTTTTAAAGAAAGATGTCATAATCAAGTTAATTCAAAAAAATATTATGGAGCGAGTAGGAGGAATTTGGGATGTTAAAAAATACAAAACAACCTCAATACTTTAAGTCTTTTTTACTTGGTATGACAGCAATTGTATTGCCTGTTTTTAGCTTTAACCAGAACATTTCGAAAGTAAAAGCTGATACAGTCCCAGACTGGAAGAAAGTCAAAAGTGATTACAAGAAATCAACGATGGGCATTCAGAAAGAGGTAATGAAATTTGGATACCGAGAATAAAGATTTGATTGAAGTCAATAATATTGTTGATGAAGTCGAGCGCTTACCACATGAACAGCGTCAAGTAGTTTTACAGAAGTTGGAAATCTATCAAGGTGACCTACCTCATCCAGATATTCTCAAAGGATATAAAGAGCTATATCCGGATGCTGCTCAAAAGATTATTGATAATGGTATTGCAGAAAGCCAACATCGTAGAGAGATGGAAGATAAATACTTATCAGGGAATATTGCTTCTCATAAATTGGGACAGTTATTTGGCTTTTTAATCGCCCTCGTTGTTATTATTGGTGGAATTTACTTAATAGCAACAGATAAACAAATTGCAGGTAGTGTCTTAACTGGAACTACTGCATTAGGGCTAATTGGTTTGTTTACAGGGAATAATCAAAATAAAAACAAAGACAAAGAATAATTTTTCACCGCAGGCTCAGGCTTGCGGTTTTTTTATTTTTCAAAAACACACATTTTGAACGATTAGAAAGCAAAATCACAATCCTATTGTTCAAAAAAGCGTTTACATGAAGAATATGGAGAGGAACTCGTGGTGTATTATTGTCAAAAACGGTGTTTTGTTAAAAATAAAAAACAGTGACCGAAATCACTGCTTTTTAAGTTCCTGGGCGTATGTTATCATGCTGATAGCGTGTTTTAGACGCATATTCATAATATCCGATACACCATTTTTATACTTGTCCACGGCCTGAATAGACATGCCACAGTTTTTGCTAATAGCATAGGCTGTGGCGTTGTCTAAAAGCCAGCGGATAGCTTCAATATCTACTGACATATATTACCTCGTAAAATACCAAACTGCAAATAGGAGTAGAAGAAGTCCAATAATAAATTCAACTTTTTCACGCTTGGTGGTTTTTCTAACTTTAAGATTTACTTTCATTGTTTTTCCTGTTATAATTTAAGTACACCCCCGAAGGGGTGGATAGTGATTTTTCACTATCCAAATTCGATGTGCCATTCAAAGCTGATTATAAATAAGTTTATTTTGACTACTAGCTTATTTGTTTTTGCTTTGAGTGGTTTCTTTTTGAACTTAAACATTTCATGTTCCTTTCTACTAGTTTCCTTGTCTAAGGTTTCCTCCTTAACCTTATGTATCCATTATACAACTTTGGTTGCATAATGTCAATAGTTTTGATGGAGTTTTTTTATTTTATTTTTAAAAGACTGTGAGTAATCACGGTTTTCTATTTATAAACTATTAGAATTAAATTGCAACCTTCTCAACTATACGGGCAAAGATGATTGTAAAAATGAATACGAAGATGAATACGATTTAAAAAAACGATGGAAATTAGTGTAAATGATTTTAACGAAAAATAAGTAAAAACTCAACTATTTACAAGTGATGATAACTATTTGTAAACGTTTTTCACTTATGGTAAAGTAGACTATAACAAGTGGAATCATGATGAAATAGCCGTAGATACTAAAGTAAGAGTATATGGTAAAGTTTTACAAGCTATGGAAGATGGGAAAGCCTATACACTGCGTGTAGCCATAAATGATGACTATGATAAAATTATTTTGGTTTCTATTCCTTCTGAATACAACAATAGAGTTATAGCCGAAGATGACCATATAACATTGTACGGACTAGTAAAAGGAAGACAAAGTTATGAAACGGTCTTTAAATCCACAAAAACACTACCTCTCATGGTTGCCTATATGTACGAGAACTAGTACTACATGAAAAATAAAAAACATAACCAAATTATTCACGTTTCAGATACACATATTATCATTCGACTCCACACAAACGATACTCTAAATGTTCCTATCAATGAGTTAACTTTTAATCCTAAAGTAAACGATATTGTTGAAGTTTACCAAAATCAATATTTTCTATTGGTTGCGAGATAATAATCTTGACAACCGTACTGAGCCTGGTTCTTATATCAGGCTTTTATTTTGACCTTGAAATAGAAACAGTTGAACTTCTGATACTCAATTAAATCACTTTAGTATTTTTCAATAATAAATAGGGCGTTGATTTTAATTTAAAGAAAGAGCCTATTTTATTCTTGGAACAAAAATAAATTTGAAGACTTGTTTTAAAAATCATACAATTTTCATAAGAATTGAAAGGGAAATGAAAAATTGTATGAAACAATTTGATGAATTGAGATTTAGTAGTCAGGAACAAGAAAAGACAAAACAAAATTTTTTACAGCATATTGCACAGTATGATGAGTCGATAAGCTCTAGTATGAGATCTAAAGGATATCGTTGTAAAAATCAGTCTGAACGTACAGTAGCTTTTACATTTGGAGAAGTGACCTTTTCTAGAAAACGTTGGTATAAGAATGGTGAATGTAGAATACCAGTTGATGAAATGTTAGGCTTAGAGAAGAATGTACGTCATTCACAGGAACTATTGTATCAAGCCGCGGTTCTAGCTACAAAACTACCCTATCGTCAGGTAGGAGAGACAATTGAGATGGTTTATAATGTAACTGTCACTAAAGATACCGTCAATAAGGTTGTCAAATTAGCCAATCAATTACTAGAAGAAAAGGATGATTATCGATTTTTTAAAGAAGAGAAGAAGATTGAAAAAATTAAAGCAGATATCATCTACATAGAGGGAGATGGTGTATATGTGAAAACATCTGAAGATGGTTCTGAAAAAAAGAATATGGATTTATCACATTTTGTAGTTCATACAGGTTCAAAACAGATCAGTCCAAATCGTTTTGAGCTAGAAAATAAAAAAGAGATTATCCGATTAGATAATCGCTCAGCTCGTAGAGAATTGTTGGATTTATTGGAAAATGAATATGAAATTACAAATGAGACCGTACTAGTTACCAATTCTGACTGTGGTAAGGGTTATACACCACATGTATTTACTGAAATTGCTAAATCATTTAATGTTAAGAGGCATGAGCATTTTTGGGACGAATATCACTTGAATAAAGAAATCAAAGAATTTACAAAGTTTTATCCGAGAGAATTGAGAGAAGACTTATTTCAAGCTATTAGAGAGCATAATAAGAAATTATTAAGGCGTTCACTAGATACTATAGAATCTTTGATTAGTAGTGAAGAGGGAGAGGAAAAATTTGAATATTATTCGAGTAGGTTAATGAGGAATTTTCAGTATACGAAACCAGCGGAGATGAGAGGACTTCCAAAGGCAGGTATTGGGATTATGGAGAGCCAGCATAGAAAAATAACGTATAGAATGAAGCATAGAGGGATGTATTGGACAAGTGAAGGTGGGATAGCCGTAGCGAATATGATATTGTTAGAACGTGAAGGAAAATTAAGAGATTTATTTTTTGGAGAATGGAAGGAGGACTATGATAAGTATACGTCATTGGATCATATCAGTGCGGATAGTGTTCGTCCTAAAAATGAGTCTAAAGATTATAAACTCCCCCGTTTACATGAAAGTATAGAAAAGATATTTAAGATGAAATAACTTCAGTAAAATAACTAATATAAAAAAACAAAAATTTCTAGAGAGATTTGGGCTTTTTTGACGTGGAATAATTGACATTTATCCTGATTTTGGTATAATAGAGATATAAAAAACAACGAAAAAAGGAGTTGGAAATGAGCCTCCAACTCCGCAGAGTAACACAAACCACACTTGTATTACTCAGTCAACTAAAATGATAGCATAAGAAAAAATCATTGTCAAGGGCTGAGCATACAAAAATGTTTAGCCCTTTCGTGTATCTGCATATATTTATATGTGATTTTGGCGTTTCTCAAAAATCGCGACACATACATATACTAGTAAATACTTGACAAAGTAAAAAATAAGTGTTATATTAAAAATGTAAACGGATGCATTTAGATGTGTTCAATTTTAAAAGGAGGGGTAGTTATGAGATATTTTAACGACTCTAGATACCATAACGGTGATTAAAAACCTAAATATAATCAATTCATATTAAAGTAATATGGAGGGACTAAAAAGGGGACTATTACTTAGTCTTCATCAAATATTTTAATCCAAGGAGAAGTAAAATTAAAAAAAAGAATTAATAAGAAAGCATCTGTTTTTCTAGCTGCAAGTGTTTTCAGTTTTAGCTTTGCTACTGCAGCTAGTGTTGTTAGTGCAACTACAGCACACCCTGCTCCAAGTCCCATTATTGATGTATGGCAGTATGGTGTAGATGATAACTATGGTTATTCAAATTACTTTGTTAGTTCTCCAGATAATATTGGTTCAAAATCTTCAGTAACGAATTATTGGGGAACCGTTAAAGCTTACGATAAAAAAAGATTATGGATGGGCATATTCAAGTGCAACAAAATCTTGGAACGATGTTCGCTTAAATGCATATTGGGATTATTATAGATTTTAAAAATAATTTATGAAAACAGGAGACCCAATTATAAAATAGGGTCTTTTGTAATATGGTAATTGCTTATGAAATTAAAATTATGTATCATTGGATTCTTCTTTTGTTTGATTGCTACAATTGGTCTGGTCACTATTAGTGATACCGAAATCCCCATACCTTTACCAATTGATGGTGCTTTCTCTATTCAAGGGAAAAGTAATCTTTCTAATAACGAAATATATGAAATGGTTCGTGACTTATCAAAAACGGAAAAGGTTACCATTTACAAGCCAATCGTTCAGAGTTCGGGTCAGTTGAAGTATGTAAACTTTGATGATGTAAATAATGAACAATTAAAGTCAGCACCAATAGTAGGGATGTATTACACCCTTGGGAAAATGGATGTAGACAGTTTGAAACCACTTACGATGACTGGACTACAAACAGTCTATATGGCTTATCCTTGGTATATAGGAGGAATATTACAATTCACTGGAACTTTAAGAATACTGTTAATGGGTTCCATTTACTTAACTTTATTAGTTGTTTTATTTGTTGTTAGGACGAGGCAGATCAAAGAAGGAGTGATACGACGTTCTTTGGGCTTGCCTGTATACGATCTTAGAAGAGAGTATGTGATTTCTCTTATTTTTGAACTGATTATGATGGCTTTATTGATGATTTCTTACAGTTCTTTTTTGGGAAATGGTTTCTTCACTTATAGTTCTAAGTTATTTTTCTCTCTGCTTTTAACGAATTTTATACTATTTCAAATCATTGATCTCATCACCTTTGTTTTATTTTGGTCGACGATTCAGATTGAAAAGCCCATTGAAATTATCAAAAACAAGGCAAAAAACAAGCTTATTTTTGTCGTATGGCTTGCTATTATTTCGATTATTATCCTTGTCTCAGGAGTTTTTTTACAAGAAACAAAGAGTAGTCAATCTAGTATGAACATACAAATACAGAATTTAGTACCGTGGGACACAGTAAAAGACTGGAGAAGGATTGAGTTCCTTGGAATTGAAAGTAACTCTGCTAAAAATGGAGAAGTTAGTGATTCAGATGGTCAGTATCTACAGATAGTTGCTGCCTTAAAAAACTTAGATTTCTTATATATTGAACGATCTTCGGCATATGTTCCAGATTTTATGAAAACATCTCATGTTTTAGAAGACTTTTCTAAACAATTAGAAAATGACGGAATAACGAATCCAGAAATAAATAAAGAGTTGATTTATATTAATCAAACAGGTGCTAACCTACAAAATAAAGTGAATGGAACAAACTATCATCTTTTAGATAATAAGATAGCAACCATTTATATTCCTGAGAAGTGGAAAGAAAACCAGAAATCTATTGAGAATACAGTTGTAGCAGAACAATTTATTGGAACAAACTATACAAAAGAACAGCTTGCAGTACAAATAATTCCTGATGGTAATAAAATTTTTTATTTCAATGAGGATGCTGATATCGATCATAAAAATAAAGATATTTTACCAATGGCAAGTCTAGCAGATAGCAAAGATAATATAGTTGTTGTGTTAGATACGGACAAAATGATGGAAAATAATAAGTTTTCTTTGGCTAGTAACATACTATATAAATCTCTTTTTAGTCCTGAAGCGATAAAAAAAATAAATGAGATGACTGTCCCGTTGAATTTCTCAATGAATCCAGTAGATGTTTACCAAATTGTGAAATTAAAGATTCAATCCTTAGAGCACCAAATTTTACTTTCACAAATCTTGCAGAAGATAATTTACAGTATTATCTTTATACTCATTTATCAATATGTCCAACTTTTTATTACTCTAAAACAGAATGAATATGTGAAAAAAATCATTTTGGGTCTGTCAAAAACATATATAGCAATTTCAAGTCTCAAATATTTTATGATGACTATTACAATGGTTATTCTATTTACATTTCTGATGACAGGACAAATAGAGTTGCTATATATTGGAGCGGCTTCTCTGCTAGTTTTGATGTTGTCAATCATAATGAGTTTTAGAAAATTATCTGAAAGCTACACTAAAATTTTAAAAGGAGATGAATCATGACAATTGACCTTTTGAACGTTTCAAAAAGTTTCGGCTCAAAGAAGATCTTTACAGACTTAAATTTAATATTTGAATCTGGAAAAAGCTATGCATTGATTGGAGGTTCTGGCTCCGGTAAAAGTACCCTTCTTAATATTATAGGAAGATTAGAAAAAATTGACAGTGGGAATGTTTTAGTTGATAAACAAGATATTTGGAAGATAAAAGAAAGAACTTTTTTTAAAAATACTGTTGGATATGTATTTCAGAATTATTCTTTAATAGATAACAAAACAGTATATGATAATCTGAGCCTTATCACTAAAGACAAAAAAACAATAACTGACGTACTTGAAAAAGTAGGACTGTCAAGTGACTATTTACATCAAAAAATATATGAATTGTCTGGAGGGCAGGCTCAACGTGTAGCTATTGCCAGAATGTTAACGAAGCCACGTAAAATTATCTTAGCAGATGAGCCCACAGGAGCTTTAGATGGTGAGATTGGAAAAGAAATCATTCGCTTATTATTGAATGAAATAGCTGAAGATAAATATGTCATTATAGCGACGCATGATCCAGCTGTCTATAACGAAGTTGATGTGATAATTGACATGAAAGATATAGGGTATAAGTTATGAAAAAGAAAATTTATATTGCTTTGATCTTTGTAACTGGGGTACTCGCCATTTTCTTTTTTGGAAAACAAATGATTACAAAAGAAAATATCAATAAGCCAACGGTAGAGTTAACAATCTATACGCTTTCTTCTAGTGATACAGAAAAATGGAATAAAGTGAGACAAGTAGAAACGGAAGAAGCTATATACTTCATAACTGTGAAAGAAGTATCATCTTCAGAAGAAGTATTTTCAAACATCATTGCAAATGGAGCTGCTACGGGGTTCGGAGTTCGTGAAGAAGAAGTGAAGAAATTCAATAATGGTTTAGGAGACACCATAGAGGACTCTAAGCATAATAAACTAATTGAAATAGAATTTTTTACTTTTTCTGATGATGGCGCGGGATTTGTGGTAGCAAACTTTGACTACGGTAAAGAAGAGTTGAATTCTCAGAAAAAAGATATAAAAGAATTATATAAAAAAATATATGAATCTTTTAAAGAAAAGAATAAATGATTGTATTATAATCCTTGTATTTTGCTATGGTTTGTTAATTGATTTTTGCATATCTTACTTCAACATACTATAAAATAAAACATAAGAAAACGAGTATCTCCAACTACGGAAATACTCGCTTTTTGATATTTAGAAGTGTTTTTTGCTTTGCTTCTTTTGTTTCGATTAACGCATGGTTACAAATTCTTCAGATGCAGTTGGGTGAATCGCCACAGTTGCATCAAAGTCAGCCTTGGTTGCTCCCATTTTGATAGCAACAGCAAATCCTTGAATCATTTCATCAACGCCGTAGCCAATTCCATGAAGTCCGACAACTTTTTCTTCTGAAGCAGCTGTTATGAGTTTGAAACGGGATTCTTGACGGTTGCTGGTGCAAGCAGAGTACATAGAAGTAAAACTTGATTTGTAAACCTTGATTTGGTTTTGACCGTATTCTTTAATAGCTTGCTCTTCTGTCAAGCCAACAGTTCCGATAGCAGGGTGTGAAAAGACAACGGTTGGAATAGTTGAGTAATCCATTTTAGCAGTTGTTTTTCCGTTAAAGAGACGTTCAGATAAAGTACGTCCAGCCTTGATAGCAACTGGAGTCAGTTCTTTTTCACCTGTTACATCACCTAGAGCATAGATTCCCTCAACAACAGTATTTTGGTATTCATCCACTTGGATAAAGCCACGTTCGTTCAGAGTCACTCCAGCTTTTTCAAGTTGCAAGCCCTTAACGTTTGGACGGCGGCCTGTAGCCCAGATAACTTGGCTAGCTGTGTGACTAGTACCATCTTCGAAATGAATGGTAATGCCGTCAGTAGTTTTTTCTAACTTGACAGGGACTTTGTGAGTGTGAAGTGGTAAGTTTGTTCTTTCCATTTCCTTGACCAAACCTTCAACGATGTAGGAATCAAAACCACGTAAAGGACGATCGCGGCGAACAAAGAGATCTGTCTTGACACCAAAAGTGTGGAGTACGCCAGCTAATTCAACGGCGATATAACCAGCGCCTAGAATGGCAACTGACTCTGGAAGTTCTTCCCAGGCAAATACATCATCAGAAGAGCCACCTAGCTCAGCACCAGGAATATTAGGAATACTTGGATGGGCACCTGTAGCAATCACGATATGTTTAGCACGAATCAGTTCACCATTTACGCTGACAGTATGAGAATCTACAAATTCAGCATGACCTTCGATCAGCTCTACGCCGTTGCGTTTAAAACTGCCATCATAAGAAGAACGAGCGCGATCGATGTAAGCTTCACGATTGCGACGTAGGGTAGCAAAGTCAAAGTTAGGATCAGTAGTCTTAAAGCCGTAGTCTTCTCCAAATTGATGGAAAGTCTCAGCGATTTGCGCCCCGTACCACATGATTTTTTTAGGAACGCAGCCGACATTGACACAGGTTCCACCTAGTTTCTTTTCTTCAATAACGGCCGCTTTGGCTCCATGTTCACCAGCACGGTTCATGGTGGCAATTCCTCCGCTACCTCCACCGATAGCGATGATATCGTATTCTCTCATTGAAAACTCCTTTGTACTCTTTTAAATAGTCGAGTGTCATTTTTTGATAGTCATATTCTATCTTTTTTTTGATTTGATTGCAAAAATCTGCTACGCACAAAAAATTGCAAAAAAGCTTGCCAAATAAGTCAAGATAGTGTATCATATAACTAGTACAATAGAAAAGGAGGATTTCCGAACGATTGTTTAATCCTGAACTGTCATTATTTCCATCTGAACTGCATTGTTTGCTGGAGGGAAATTTGGTATAATAGCAAAGTATTGTAAAAAAGAAAAGGAGTTTCATTATGAAGAAAAAGAATGGTAAAGCTAAAAAGTGGCAACTGTATGCATCCATCGGTGCTGCGAGTGTAGTTGTATTGGGTGCCGGGGGGATTTTACTCTTTAGACAACCCTCGCAAACCGCTGTAAAAGATGAACCTACTCATCTTGTTGTTGCCAAGGAAGGAAGCGTGGCATCCTCTGTTTTATTATCAGGAACAGTAACGGCAAAAAATGAACAATACGTTTATTTTGATGCTAGCAAGGGAGATTTAGACGAAATCCTTGTTTCTGTGGGGGATAAGGTCAGCGAAGGGCAGGCTTTAGTCAAGTACAGTAGTTCAGAAGCCCAGGCGGCCTATGATTCAGCGAGTCGAGCAGTTGCGAAGGCAGACCGTCATATCAACGAACTCAACCAAGCACGAAATGAAGCTGCTTCAGCTCCCCAGTTACCTGCACCAGCAGGAGGAGAAGATGTAACGGTGCAAAGTCCAACTCCAGTTGCTGGAAATTCTCTTGCTTCTATTGACGCTCAATTGGGTGATGCCCGTGATGCGCGTGCAGATGCTGCAGCGCAATTAAGCAAGGCTCAAAGTCAATTGGATGCAACAACTGTTCTCAGTACCCTAGAGGGAACTGTAGTCGAAGTCAATAGCAATGTTTCTAAATCTCCAACAGGGGCGAGTCAAGTTATGGTTCATATTGTCAGCAATGAAAATTTACAAGTCAAGGGAGAATTGTCTGAGTACAATCTAGCCAACCTTTCTGTAGGTCAAGAAGTAAGCTTTACTTCTAAAGTATATCCTGATAAAAAATGGACTGGGAAATTAAGCTATATTTCTGACTATCCTAAAAACAATGGTGAAGCAGCTAGTCCAGCAGCTGGGGCTAATACAGGTTCTAAATACCCTTATACTATTGATGTGACAGGCGAAGTTGGTGATTTGAAACAAGGTTTTTCTGTCAACATTGAGGTTAAAAGCAAAACCAAGGCTATTCTTGTTCCTGTCAGCAGTCTAGTAATGGATGATAGTAAAAATTATGTCTGGATTGTGGATGAACAACAAAAGGCTAAAAAAGTTGAGGTTTCATTGGGAAATGCTGACGCAGAAAATCAAGAAATCACTTCTGGTTTGACAAATGGCGCTAAGGTCATCAGTAATCCAACATCTTCCTTGGAAGAAGGAAAAGAGGTGAAGGCTGATGAAGCAACTAATTAGTCTAAAAAATATCTGCAGAAGCTATCGCAATGGTGACCAAGAACTGCAGGTTCTCAAAAACATCAATCTAGAAGTGAATGAGGGTGAATTTGTTGCCATCATGGGACCATCTGGTTCTGGGAAGTCCACTCTGATGAATACGATTGGCATGTTGGATACACCAACCAGTGGAGAGTATTATCTTGAAGGCCAAGAAGTGGCTGGACTGGGTGAAAAACAATTAGCCAAGGTTCGTAACCAACAAATCGGTTTTGTCTTTCAGCAGTTCTTTCTTCTATCGAAGCTCAATGCTCTGCAAAATGTAGAATTGCCCTTGATTTACGCAGGAGTTTCGTCTTCAAAACGGCGCAAGTTGGCTGAGGAGTATTTAGACAAGGTTGAATTGACAGAACGTAGTCACCATTTGCCTTCGGAATTATCTGGTGGTCAAAAGCAACGTGTGGCTATTGCTCGTGCCTTGGTAAACAATCCTTCTATTATCCTAGCGGACGAACCGACAGGAGCCTTGGATACCAAAACAGGGAATCAAATTATGCAACTATTGGTTGACTTGAACAAAGAAGGAAAAACCATTATCATGGTAACGCATGAGCCTGAGATTGCTGCCTATGCTAAACGTCAGATTATCATTCGAGATGGAGTCATTTCATCTGACAGTGCTCAGTTAGGAAAGGAGGAAAACTAAGATGCAGAATCTGAAATTTGCCTTTTCATCTATCATGGCTCACAAGATGCGTTCTTTGCTTACCATGATTGGGATTATTATCGGTGTTTCATCAGTTGTTGTGATTATGGCTTTGGGAGATTCCCTATCTCGTCAAGTTAATAAAGATATGACCAAATCTCAGAAAAATATTAGCGTCTTCTTCTCTCCTAAAAAAAGTAAAGATGGGTCTTTTACTCAGAAACAATCAGCTTTTACGGTTTCTGGAAAGGAAGAGGAAATTCCTGTTGAACCGCCAAAACCGCAAGAATCCTGGGTCCAAGAGGCAGCCAAACTCAAGGGAGTGGATAGTTACTATGTAACCAATTCAACGAATGCCATCTTGACCTATCAAGATAAAAAGGTTGAGAATGCTAATTTGACAGGTGGAAACAGAACTTACATGGACGCTGTTAAGAATGAAATTATTGCAGGTCGTAGTCTGAGAGAGCAAGATTTCAAAGAGTTTGCAAGTGTCATTTTGCTAGATGAGGAATTGTCCATTAGTTTATTTGAATCTCCTCAAGAGGCTATTAACAAGGTTGTAGAAGTCAATGGATTTAGTTACCGGGTCATTGGGGTTTATACTAGTTCGGAGGCTAAAAGGTCAAAAATATATGGGTTTGGTGGCTTGCCTATTACTACCAATATCTCCCTTGCTGCGAATTTTAATGTAGATGAAATAGCTAGTATTGTTTTTCGAGTGAATGATACCAGTTTAACCCCAACTCTGGGTCCAGAACTGGCACGAAAAATGACAGAGCTTGCAGGCTTACAACAGGGAGAATACCAGGTGGCAGATGAGTCCGTTGTATTTGCAGAAATTCAACAATCGTTTAGTTTTATGACGACGATTATTAGTTCCATCGCAGGGATTTCTCTCTTTGTTGGAGGAACTGGTGTCATGAACATCATGCTGGTTTCGGTGACAGAGCGCACTCGTGAGATTGGTCTTCGTAAGGCTTTGGGCGCAACACGTGCCAATATTTTAATTCAGTTTTTGATTGAATCCATGATTTTGACCTTGTTAGGTGGCTTAATTGGCTTGACAATTGCAAGTGGTTTAACTGCCTTAGCAGGTTTGTTACTGCAAGGTTTAATAGAAGGTATAGAAGTTGGAGTATCAATCCCAGTTGCCCTATTTAGTCTTGCAGTTTCGGCTAGTGTGGGTATGATTTTTGGGGTCTTGCCAGCCAACAAGGCATCGAAACTTGATCCAATTGAAGCCCTTCGTTATGAATAAGATCAACAAGATGGACACTCGTCTATCTTGTTTTTGTATGGATTTCCCTATCGAAAATCCTTAAAAATGTGATATAATGAAGTGTTAGAAAAACAGGTTTCATTTGCCTGGAAAGGAAAAATTATGTCTGAAAAGAATTTTTATATTACAACGCCGATTTACTATCCATCTGGAAAACTGCATATCGGATCTGCCTATACAACCATCGCCTGTGATGTTTTAGCACGTTACAAACGCCTGATGGGTTACGATGTTTTTTATTTGACAGGTCTTGATGAGCATGGTCAGAAAATCCAGCAGAAAGCTGAAGAAGCTGGCATCACACCTCAAGCTTATGTTGATGGGATGGCAGTTGGAGTCAAAGAACTCTGGCAATTACTAGATATCTCATACGATAAATTCATCCGTACAACGGATGACTACCATGAAAAAGTTGTCGCACAGGTCTTTGAGCGCTTGCTTGCTCAAGATGATATTTACTTGGGTGAATACTCTGGTTGGTATTCAGTTTCAGATGAGGAATTCTTTACAGAAAGCCAGCTTGCGGAAGTATTTCGTGATGAAGCTGGAAATGTGACTGGCGGTATTGCTCCATCAGGTCACGAGGTTGAATGGGTATCCGAAGAATCATACTTCCTTCGCCTCAGCAAATACCAAGACCGTTTGGTAGACTTTTTCAAGTCCCATCCTGAATTTATCACTCCAGATGGTCGTCTGAATGAAATGCTTCGCAACTTTATTGAGCCAGGTTTAGAGGATTTGGCAGTTTCTCGTACAACCTTTACATGGGGTGTGCCAGTCCCATCAAATCCTAAGCACGTTGTCTATGTTTGGATTGATGCCCTTCTTAACTATGCGACAGCTCTTGGCTACGGTCAAGACGAACATAGTAACTTTGACAAGTTCTGGAATGGAACAGTCTTCCACATGGTAGGAAAAGACATCCTTCGTTTCCACTCCATCTACTGGCCAATCCTTCTTATGATGTTGGATGTTAAATTACCTGATCGTTTGATTGCCCATGGTTGGTTTGTCATGAAAGATGGTAAAATGTCTAAATCTAAAGGGAATGTCGTTTACCCTGAAATGTTGGTAGAGCGTTATGGACTAGATCCACTTCGTTACTACCTCATGCGTAGCCTTCCAGTTGGTTCAGACGGAACCTTCACTCCTGAAGACTATGTAGGCCGTATCAACTACGAATTGGCTAATGACCTTGGCAACCTCCTCAACCGTACTGTTTCCATGATTAACAAGTATTTTGATGGACAAATCCCTGCCTATGTAGAGGGTGTAACAGAGTTTGATAATGCTCTTGCTGAGGTTGCAGAACAATCAATCGCAGACTACCATACACACATGGAAGCAGTTGACTATCCACGTGCGCTTGAAGCAGTCTGGACTTTGATCTCTCGTACCAATAAATACATCGATGAGACCGCACCATGGGTCTTGGCCAAGGATGAAGCTCTTCGTGACCAATTGGCAAGTGTTATGAGCCACTTGGCAGCCAGCCTTCGTGTCGTCGCTCACTTGATTGAACCATTTATGATGGAAACTAGTCGTGCGGTTATGACTCAACTTGGCTTAGCAGAAGTTTCTAGTCTTGAAAACTTGATTTTGGCTGCTTTCCCTGAGGGTGTAACAGTAGTTGCCAAAGGAACACCAATCTTCCCACGCCTGGATATGGAAGAAGAAATCGCCTATATCAAGGAACAAATGGAAGGCAACAAGCCAGCTGTCGAAAAAGAATGGAATCCAGACGAAGTCGAACTCAAACTAAACAAGGATGAAATCAAGTTTGAAGACTTTGACAAGGTTGAAATTCGTGTCGCAGAAGTCAAAGAAGTGTCTAAAGTAGAAGGTTCTGATAAGTTGCTTCAATTCCGCCTAGATGCAGGTGATGGTGAAGATCGTCAAATCCTCTCAGGAATTGCAAAATACTATCCAAACGAACAAGAATTGGTCGGCAAGAAAGTTCAAATCGTTGCTAACCTCAAACCACGTAAGATGATGAAAAAATATGTCAGTCAAGGGATGATTCTCTCAGCTGAACATGATGGACAATTAACCCTTCTTACAGTTGATCCAGCTGTACCAAATGGAAGTGTGATTGGGTAAAAGTAGACAGGACTAGTTCAGACTAGTTCTGTTTTTTTATTTATACTCAATGAAAATCAAAGAGCAAACTAGGAAGCTAGCCGCAGGTTGCTCAAAACCAGTTTTGAGGTTGTAGATAGAACTGACGAAGTCAGCTCAAAACATGTTTTTGAGGTTGTAGATGAAACTGACGAAGTCAGTAACCATACCTACGGTAAGGCGACGCTGACGTGGTTTGAAGAGATTTTCGAAGAGTATTA
>NZ_VMNC01000036.1:0-23421 GCF_013277505.1 Streptococcus sp. k-378
AGTGGCAGATGAACTAGCTGCTAAGAATAAGGAAATCGATGATCGCCAAGATCTAACAGCTGAAGAAAAAGCGAAAGTTAAAGCAGAAGCTCAAGCTCGAGCAGCCGAAGCGAACCAGGCCATTGATGCTCAACCAGATGTAACCACAACACCAGAGGAATCAAGGAAGGTTCAAGGAGCAGTAGATAGTGCTAAGGAACACGGTGTAGCAGCGATTAAAGCTGTGAATCCAGAAACAACAACTAAAGCTGCAGCCAAGAAAGCTATTGATGATAAGCTAGCTGAACAACTAAAAGCCATTGAAAACACACCAGATGCTACGGATGAAGAAAAAGCTGAAGCTGCTGAAAAAGCGACAGCCTTAGCCAAAGAAGCTAAGCAAGCAATTGATATTGCTACAACAGATTCAGAGGTTAAGAAACTTCAAGATGATGCAAATGCTGAAATAGGGAAAGTTTTACCTGTTGTAGAAGATAAACCAAATGCTCGTAAAGCCATTGATGAGCAAACAAAAGCGAAGAAAGAAGAGATTGACGCGCGTACTGACTTATCTCCTAAAGCGAAAGAGAATCTTAAAGATAAAGCAGATCAAATAGCAGCCGAAGCTAAGAAATTAGTAGATGCTGCGAATAAAGAAGCAGATGTTAATAAGATTCAAGACGCGGATAAATCGGCAATTAGAGCAGTTGGGGATATTAACAGACCAATTGATAAAGTGCTAGTTAATGATCCAGCCAACCTAAAAGCTGAGGAAAAAGCTAAAATCTTAGAAGAAGTGAGGAAAGTGAACCCAACAGCCAAAGAGGTTAAATATAACGACGCTGGAAATATTGAAGTTACTACAGCAAATGGTGATAAGGGAATCATTAATCCAACTGATTTGGTGAAAACGTTGGAGAATCTAGATAATGGTAAAGGTGGAAACGATATTAACAAACCACTTGATAAAGTTATCATCAAGGATAAATCGATGTTGACAGAGTCAGAAAAAGCTCAAATTATTGCTGCTGTTAAGTCTGTAAATCCAAATTCTATTGTGCTACTCGATGCAGACGGAACTGTTTCAGTGTCTACACCAGAAGGTCAGACTGCAACGATTCCATCAACTGAGTTAGTGAGAACTAAGGAAGATACAGCTAAATCTGACGCAGGAAATGGTGAAATTGTTAAACCAGCAGATAAAGTGGTTGGTGAACCGACTGATTCAGCTGCACAAGCCAAAGTAGAAGAAAAATTAAGAAAACTCAATCCTGAGGCTAAATCTGTTAAATTTGATGATAAAGGTAACGCTACTGTTACTTTAAATGATGGAACTGTGGCAACAATTCCATGGAAAGATTTATTCAAATCACCGGAAGATGCAACTAAACCAAACGCAGGCAACGACATCGTTAAGCCGGCGGATAAGACGGTTGTAGCGAACTCAGACAAGTTGACAGTTGCAGAGAAGAAAGCTATTGAAGAAAAGGTTAAAGCAGTTAACCCAGGAGCGACTGTAGTAGTGGACGATAAAGGAAATGCCACAGTCACAACACCAGAAGGTAAGACAGCCGTTATTCCAGCAACAGACTTGACGAAGTCAGCAGCAGATGCAGCTAAACCAAATGCAGGCAATGATGTCAATACACCAGCAGCTAAAACTGTAGCAGCGAACCTAGACAAGTTGACAGATGCAGAGAAGAAAGCTATCGAAGAGAAGGTTAAAGCAGTCAACCCAGGCTCAACTGTAGTAGTAGACGATAAGGGTAATGCTACAGTTACAACACCAGAAGGTAAGACAGCGGTCATTCCAGCCACTGATTTAGTGAAAACACAAGATGATATCACTAAAGAAAATGCAGGCAATGATGTCAATACACCAGCAGCTAAAACTGTAGTAGCAGATCCAGATGCCTTAACTCCAGAAGAGAAGAAAGCTATCGAAGAGAAGGTTAAAGCAGTCAACCCAGGTTCAACTGTAGTAGTAGACGATAAAGGTAATGCAACAGTAACTAAAGCTGATGGTACAGTTCTGAATATTCCAGCTTTAGACCTAGTAATCCCAGCTGGAAACCTAGCTGACGAAGCTAAGACTGCTAAAGTGAAAACACCAGCATTCCGTACATTAGTTGGAAACAAAGATAACTTAACGGAAGATGAAAAAGCAGCAGTTAAGAAAGCAATTGAAGCCGTCAATTCAGGAGCGACTGTAGTAGTAGACGATAAAGGTAACGCCACAGTAACACTAGATGGAAATACAGTATCGATTGCAAAAGACCAATTAGTGAAAACAGAAAGTGATGTAACAGCTAAGAATAGCGGAGATAACATCAACCTTGACTTTGAAAAAGAAACAGTAGCAGACTTTACTAACTTAACAGACTCAGAAAAAGAAGCTGCAAAAGCTAAGATTAAAGCAGCAAATGCTGATGTAGTAGATGTTCTCTTTGACAAGGCAGGAAATGCAACTGTTGTAACTAAAGATGGCAAAGTTTTAGCAATTACCGCTGAAGCTATCTTTAAACAAGCTCCTTCAGCTCAAAATAACGGAGCTACTAACACTGAAGCAAAAGTGGATAAAGCTAAGTTAGCAGATGCTATTCGTCAGTTAGATGGACTAATCATCCAAGAATCAACTAAGCTTGATGCAGAAACTGCAAAAGCAGCGAACGCATTATCAGCGGATGCTAAGAAAGTATTTGCTAATGCAGATGCAACTCAGGCAGATGTGGCTGCAACGGTTAAACGTATCGAAGACTTCCTGGCGAAAGTTTCTCCAGCAACTAATCATGCAAGTCCAGCTAATGACCAAGCTGCTCAAACACCAGCTGTAGTTCCAGCTCAAGCAGCAAATGCTAACCAAGCAGCAACAAACGTGCGTACAGTCGCTAAAGAGTTGCCAAATACAGGTACAGCAGATTCTACTGTAGCTATGGTAGCAGCTGCCGCAAGTGCCTTACTTGGTCTTGGTCTTGCAGGTCGTCGTCGTAAAGAAGACGAAGAAGCTTAATTGGTAGATGGTTTGATACTTATCGAATAATAAATCCAATTTTCAAAGCTTAACAAGTACCTCTCATAAGAAAATCTCCTAGCAGGAAAGCCTGCTAGGAGATTTTTGCATTTCAGGAAGTGGACGGCTGATTTGGTAACCAGCTAAGGGTAAAGGTTAACTGTTCAGCTTTTAGGAGGTCTTGGTGTTGAATAGTTGATACTAGGTTTTTGTTCAGTCGGCATTCTTTGACAAAGTTAAAATGGTTGTGGTTTTGTTTAGTATGAATATCCAGCCATTTACCTTCTTTAGCTAGGTAGACTCGTAGATGGTCAAAGAGAGGGATTCCGAGATCATAGCTTGATTTTCCTGGACAGGTAGGATAAAATCCGAGAGCTGACCAGATGTACCAAGCAGAGAGACTGCCATTGTCTTCATCTCCAGGATAGGCTTGCCAACTTGGGTGAAAGGCTTTCTGACGGAGCGTCTTGATAAGAAGGGCAGTGTAGTCAGGGTAGTTGCTGTAACGGAAGAGATAAGGAATGTGGAAGCTCGGTTGGTTGGAAATAGCGACTTGTCCAAAAGGAGCGGTAGCCATTTCGCTCATTTCGTGAATCTCGTAACCATAGCCTGTTGTCTCAAAGAGGGGAGCATCTTGACAGGCTTTCAAAAGATAGTTGCTGAAGGCTTCTTTTCCACCCATAAGCTGGATTAAGTCTGGAATGTCGTGGAGGACGCCTAAAGTCGCTTGGATGGCTGAACATTCGGCATAATCACGTCCCCAACTATAGGGAGAGAAGTCAGGGCGGAAGTTGCCTTGATTGTCTCGCGCTCGCATATATCCTGTTTCAGCGTCAAATAGCTGGCGGTAATTTTGTGAAGCAGTCCTGTAGGTCTCAGCGATTTCTATTTTCCCTAGTTTTTTGGCACAGCTGGCGATACAAAAGTCGCTATAGGCATAGTCAAGGGTGTGACTGACACTTTCGTGGTGGTCGGTAGAGAGGTAGCCTAGTTCTTGGTATTGGGCTAGTCCGTGACGGCCATTGATGCCGAGAGGGTCAGACTTGCTGTCTGTTTCAAGCATGGCTTGGAGGAGTTCTACTTCTAGGTCAGGAGCCATGTCCTTGCAGGCGCTATCTGCGATAATGCCGTCTAAAAGTGTACCTGGCATCATACCCCGTTCATCTGGAGCCAGCCATTTTGGAAGGAATCCAGTATTGCGGTAGCTATTGAGAAATCCTTCTAAAAAGCGGTGGTAGTGTTCCGGTATGATAAGGGCAAAGAGGGGGAAGGTAGTGCGGAAGGTATCCCAGAAGCCATTGTTGCTAAAGAGGACACCGGGCTTGACAGTGCCAGTGGCCAGATCCATGTGGATGGCTTGCCCTGATTCATCAACCTCATAAAAAGTCTGTGGGAAGAGGAAGAGTCTGTAGAGACAGTGGTCAAAGAAGGTTCGGTCAGCCTCTCCTGTCTCTATAACGTCAAAACGATGGAGAAGATTTTCCCAGTCCGCTTGTGCACTTACTTTACAGCTATCAAAATCTTGTTGAAGTAGATTAAGCAGTGCTTGAGAAGGAGAGATGAAAGAAGTGGCTAGCTGAATTTCAGCATGACTATCTGCCAGGTCGATTCGCCAGTCTCCCCCTTCTTGGCTGATAGCAAGAATATCCGTGTTCATTTGCAGGGCAGTGAACATCGTTAGTGGATTTTTGTTGGTCTCAGTTTTTCCTTCTTGTCGCAGGGCAAGAGTCCGCTTATCTACTTGCTCCACGGTCAGTTCATCTGCTGCGTGCAGATAGAGGGAGAGGGCTTTGCCTTGCTTTTGTTCCAAACGAATAGAAGCACCGTAGCAAGTCGGTGTGAGCTGGGTTTCAATCTGATAGCGCAGGGAGAAAATTTTCAGATAATGAGGTTGGAAAGAGGCCTTATCTATGTCATAGGAAGACTGACGATGGAAGAGGCTGTCTCCCCCTAGTTGGCCTGTGACAGGTGTCAGAAGGAGCCAAGAGTAGTCCCCAATCCAAGGACTGGGCTGGTGGGTTAATCGAATCCCCTGAAAGATAGGCAGATGCGGATCGAAAAACCAAGAGCCCTCCTGGTCACTGGTCTGGGGTACAAAGTAATTCATCCCAAAAGGCACGCCTGTGTATGGCAGGGTATTTCCCCGAGAAAAGGCATGCTTGCTGGCAGTACCAAAGCGGGTATCGATGGTTTCAAGTAGTGGTTTCATAGTCTTTCCTTTAGCTGTTTTTCTACATTATATCAGAAAAATGGGGCCTTTAGAAAAGGAGGTTCAAAGATAACTATTTTGTAGAAAAATGACTATCATTTGTGTATGTATTTTCTGTCTCAAAAGCTATATACTGAAAATGAAACTTGTTTGAAAGAGGATACTGCACGATGATTTATTCAAAAGAAATTGTTAGAGAATGGCTAGATGAAGTGGCAGAGCGGGCTAAGGACCATCCAGAGTGGGTGGATGTTTTCGAGCGTTGCTACACAGACACCTTGGACAATACGGTTGAAATCCTAGAAGATGGTTCAACCTTTGTCTTGACTGGGGATATTCCTGCTATGTGGCTTCGAGATTCGACAGCCCAACTCAGACCCTACCTGCATGTGGCTAAAAGAGATTCGCTCCTGCGTCAGACCATTGCAGGTTTGGTCAAACGTCAGATGACCTTGGTACTCAAGGATCCTTATGCCAATTCCTTCAACATTGAGGAAAACTGGAAGGGGCACCATGAGACTGACCACACAGACCTTAATGGCTGGATTTGGGAACGCAAGTACGAGGTGGACTCGCTTTGCTATCCGTTGCAGTTGGCTTATCTCCTCTGGAAAGAGACTGACGAGACTAGTCAGTTTGATGAGACTTTTGTCGCAGCGACTAAGGAAATTCTCCATCTTTGGACGGTGGAACAAGACCACAAGAACTCTCCTTATCGTTTTGTCCGAGATACGGACCGCAAGGAAGACACCTTGGTAAATGATGGCTTTGGACCTGATTTTGCAGTGACAGGCATGACCTGGTCAGCCTTTCGTCCGAGTGATGATTGCTGTCAGTATAGTTACTTGATTCCGTCAAATATGTTTGCTGTAGTAGTCTTGGGTTATGTGCAAGAAATCTTTGCAGAATTGAATCTAGCTGATAGCCAGAGTGTTATTGCTGATGCTAAGCGCCTCCAGTCTGAAATCCAAGAAGGAATTGAAAACTACGCCTACACAAGCAACAGCAAGGGCGAAAAGATTTATGCCTTTGAAGTGGATGGTCTAGGAAATGCTAGCATCATGGATGATCCAAACGTACCAAGTCTGTTGGCTGCGCCTTATCTGGGCTACTGTTCGGTCGATGATGAAGTGTATCAAGCAACTCGTCGTACCATTCTGAGCCCTGAAAATCCATATTTCTACCAAGGAGAATACGCTAGCGGTCTCGGAAGTTCTCATACCTTCTATCGCTATATCTGGCCCATCGCCCTTTCTATCCAAGGCTTGACAACAAGAGATAAGGCAGAGAAGAAATTCTTGCTGGATCAGCTGGTTGCTTGCGATGGTGGTACAGGTCTTATGCACGAAAGCTTCCACGTGGATGACCCAACGCTCTACTCTCGTGAATGGTTCTCTTGGGCCAACATGATGTTCTGTGAATTGGTCTTGGATTACCTAGATATTCGCTAAGGAACATGCTTTAGCGCAACTGATTCTTGTCAGAATCACAAATTTACATTTAAAACATTAAAAATTTAATTTAGAATGAGGTTTTACTTCATGGAAAATGTTGTCGTACATATTATCTCACATAGTCACTGGGATCGTGAGTGGTACTTGCCTTTTGAAAGCCACCGTATGCAGTTGGTGGAATTATTTGACAATCTCTTTGATCTCTTTGAAAATGACCCTGAGTTCAAGAGTTTCCACTTGGATGGACAAACTATTGTCCTTGACGACTACTTGCAAATTCGCCCTGAAAATCGCGACAAAGTCCAACGATACATCGACGAAGGAAAATTGAAAATTGGTCCCTTTTACATCTTGCAAGATGATTACTTGATTTCAAGTGAAGCCAATGTCCGCAATACTCTTATTGGTCAGCAAGAAGCTGCCAAATGGGGCAAATCAACCCAGATTGGTTACTTCCCAGATACCTTTGGAAATATGGGACAAGCGCCTCAAATCCTTCAAAAATCAGGCATTCACGTGGCAGCCTTTGGTCGTGGTGTGAAGCCGATTGGATTTGACAACCAAGTCCTCGAAGACGAGCAGTTTACATCCCAGTTTTCAGAAATGTACTGGCAGGGTGCGGACGGAAGTCGTGTCCTCGGGATTCTCTTTGCCAACTGGTACAGTAACGGGAATGAAATCCCAGTTGATAAAGATGAGGCCTTGACCTTCTGGAAACAAAAATTGTCAGATGTGCGTGCCTATGCTTCGACCAACCAATGGTTGATGATGAACGGCTGTGATCACCAGCCTGTACAGAAAAATCTGAGCGAAGCTATTCGTGTGGCAAATGAACTCTTCCCAGATGTGACCTTTGTTCATAGTTCTTTTGATGAATATGTCCAAGTCGTGGAAAGTGCCCTACCGGAGCAATTATCAACGGTTACAGGTGAGTTGACCAGTCAGGAAACAGACGGCTGGTACACACTTGCTAACACTTCTTCATCTCGTATTTATCTCAAACAAGCCTTCCAAGAAAATAGCAACCTCCTAGAGCAAGTTGTAGAACCCTTGACAATTATGACTGGGGGCCACAACCACAAGGACCAGTTGACCTATGCTTGGAAAACTCTTTTGCAGAATGCGCCCCATGATAGTATCTGTGGCTGTAGCGTGGACGAAGTTCACCGTGAGATGGAGACACGTTTTGCCAAGGTCAACCAAGTCGGAACCTTTGTCAAGACCAATCTTCTCAACGAGTGGAAGGGCAAAATTGCAACTCACGAAGCTCAGAGTGACTATCTCTTTACGGTTATTAACACAGGCTTGCATGATAAGGTTGATACTGTCAGCACAGTGATTGATGTGGCGACTTGTGATTTCAAGGAATTGCACCCAACAGAAGGTTACAAGAAGATGGCTGCTCTTACCTTGCCAAGTTACCGTGTGGAGGACTTAGATGGGCGTCCTGTAGAGGCTAAAATCGAGGATCTTGGGGCTAATTTTGAGTATGATTTACCAAAAGACAAGTTCCGCCAAGCTCGTATCGCCCGTCAAGTGCGCGTGACCATTCCAGTTCACCTAGCGCCGCTTTCTTGGACAACTTTCCAATTGCTGGAAGGAGAACAAGAACACCGTGAGGGTATTTACCAAAACGGAGTGATTGATACACCATTCGTAACGGTGAGTGTGGATGACACTATCACAGTTTATGACAAGACAACTCACGAAGCCTACGAAGATTTTATCCGCTTCGAAGACCGTGGGGACATCGGAAACGAGTATATTTACTTCCAACCAAAAGGAACAGAGCCAATCTATGCAGAGCTTAAGGGCTACGAGGTCTTGGAAAATACAGCTCGTTTTGCCAAGATCTTGCTCAAACATGAATTGACCGTGCCTGTCAGTGCCGATGAAAAGCTAGAAGAAGAGCAAAAAGGTATCATCGAGTTTATGAAGCGTGAAGCTGGACGGTCAGAAGAAATGACAAGCATTCCTCTGGAAACTGAGATGACTGTCTTTGTTGACAATCCACAAATCCGTTGCAAGACTCGCTTTACCAACACTGCCAAAGACCATCGTATCCGTCTCTTGGTCAAGACTCACAACACGCGTCCAAGCAATGATTCTGAAAGCATCTATGAGGTGGTGACACGACCAAACAAACCAGCAGCTTCATGGGAAAATCCTGAAAATCCTCAACACCAACAAGCCTTTGTTAGTCTGTATGACGATGAAAAAGGTGTGACTGTATCCAACAAGGGATTGAATGAATACGAAATCCTTGAAGACGACACTATTGCAGTGACTATTTTGCGTGCATCAGGTGAGCTAGGTGACTGGGGTTACTTCCCAACACCAGAAGCACAATGCTTGCGTGAGTTTGAAGTCGAGTTTGCTCTCGAATGTCACCAAGCCCAAGAACGCTTCTCAGCCTATCGTCGCGCCAAAGCCTTGCAGACACCGTTTACCAGCCTTCAGCTTGCTAGACAAGAAGGAAGCGTGGCTGCGACTGGTAGCCTCTTGAGCCATTCTGTTCTCAGCATACCGCAAATCTGTCCAACAGCCTTTAAGGTAGCTGAAAATGAAGAAGGCTATGTCCTTCGTTACTACAATATGTGTAGTGAAAATGTACGTGTACCGGAAAGTCAACATCTCTTCCTTGACCTACTGGAACGACCATACCCAGTTCATAGAGGCCTCATTGCACCGCAAGAAATTCGTACAGAATTGATTAAAAAAGAAGAAATCTAATTTCAAAAAGTAAACATCAAAAGAAAGGAGGGGCGAAAAGGTAAGAACTAACTGCTGATTCGCCCCTTTTTATGGTAAAAACAATGACCATTGCAACGATTGATATCGGAGGGACTGGGATTAAGTTTGCCAGTCTGACTCCTGATGGGAAAATACTAGATAAGACAAGTATTTCAACGCCTGAAAACTTGGAGGATTTACTAGCGTGGCTAGATCAACGCTTGTCAGAACAGGATTACAGTGGGATTGCTATGAGCGTTCCAGGCGCGGTCAATCAAGAGACAGGTGTGATTGATGGCTTCAGTGCCGTCCCTTATATCCACGGCTTTTCGTGGTATGAGGCGCTTGCTAATCATCAACTACCTGTCCATCTGGAAAATGATGCCAACTGCGTTGGGCTCAGTGAATTACTAGCTCATCCAGAGCTTGAAAACGCTGCCTGTGTCGTGATTGGGACAGGGATTGGCGGAGCTATGATTATCAATGGCAGACTGCATCGAGGTCGCCACGGTCTGGGTGGAGAATTTGGCTACATGACAACCCTTGCCCCTGCTGAAAAGCTCAACAACTGGTCGCAACTAGCGTCAACTGGGAATATGGTACGCTACGTGATTGAAAAATCTGGTCAGACTGATTGGGACGGTCGCAAAATTTACCAAGAGGCCGCAGCAGGAAATGCCCTTTGTCAAGAAGCCATTGAGCGCATGAACCGCAATCTGGCTCAAGGCTTGCTCAATATTCAGTATCTGATCGACCCAGATGTCATTAGCCTGGGAGGCTCTATCAGTCAGAATCCCGACTTTATTCAAGGGATTAAAAAAGCTGTCGATGCATTTGTCGAAACCTACGAAGAATACACGGTCGCACCCGTCATCCAAGCCTGCACCTATCATGCAGATGCTAATCTCTACGGTGCCTTTGTCAACTGGTTACAGGAGGAAAACCAATGGTAAGATTTACAGGGCTTAGTCCCAAACAAGAGAAAGCATTAGAGTTGCTTAAAAAGCACATTCTGCTACCAGATGTAGAGGTAGCAGTCGCTCAGTCTGACCAAGTCTCTATCTCTATCAAGGGTGAGGGTGGCCACTATCAATTGACCTACCGCAAACCTCACCAACTTTATCGTGCCTTGTCCTTGTTGGTAACAGCTCTAGCAGAAGGTGATAAAGTAGGGATTGAGGAGCAGGCGGCTTATGAAGAGTTGGCCTACATGGCAGACTGTTCTCGAAATGCGGTGCTAAATGTGACTTCTGCCAAACAGATGATTGAGGTCTTGGCTCTCATGGGCTACTCAACCTTTGAACTCTACATGGAAGACACCTACCAGATTGAGGGACAGCCTTATTTTGGTTATTTCCGTGGGGCTTATTCGGCTGAGGAGTTGCAGGAAATAGAAGCCTACGCCCAGCAGTTTGATATGACCTTTGTGCCTTGTATCCAGACCTTGGCCCATTTGTCGGCCTTTGTTAAATGGGGTGTCAAGGAAGTGCAGGAACTCCGTGATGTGGAGGACATTCTTCTTATCGGCGAAGAAAAGGTTTATGACCTGATTGATGGCATGTTTGCTACTCTATCTAAACTACAAACTCGCAAGGTCAATATCGGGATGGACGAAGCCCACTTGGTTGGCTTGGGACGTTATTTGATATTGAACGGTGTTGTGGATCGTAGTCTCCTAATGTGTCAACACTTGGAGCGCGTGCTGGATATTGCTGACAAATATGGTTTCCACTGTCAGATGTGGAGCGATATGTTCTTCAAACTTATGTCAGCAGATGGCCAGTACGACCGTGATGTGGAAATTCCAGAGGAAACGCGTGTCTACCTAGACCGTCTCAAAGACCGAGTGACCTTGGTTTACTGGGACTATTATCAGGATAGCGAGGAAAAATACAATCGCAATTTCCGCAACCACCACAAGATTAGCCATGATCTTGCCTTCGCAGGAGGTGCTTGGAAGTGGATTGGATTTACACCTCACAACCATTTTAGCCGTCTAGTAGCTATTGAGGCTAATAAAGCCTGCCGTGCCAATCAGATTAAAGAAGTCATCGTAACTGGTTGGGGAGACAATGGTGGTGAAACTGCCCAGTTTTCTATTCTCCCAAGCTTGCAAATTTGGGCCGAACTAAGCTATCGCAATGACCTAGACCGTTTGTCTGCTCACTTTCAGACCAATACTGGTCTATCGGTTGAAGATTTTATGCAGATTGACCTTGCCAACCTCTTGTCAGACCTGCCAGATAATCTCAGTGGTATCAATCCCAACCGCTATGTCTTTTATCAGGATGTTCTCTGTCCCATTCTTGATCAACACATGACACCTGAACAGGACAAACCGCACTTCTCTCAGGCTGCTGAGACCCTTGCTGAAATCAAAGAAAAAGCTGGGAACTATGCTTACCTCTTTGAAACTCAGGCTCAGTTGAATGCCATTTTAAGTAGCAAAGTAGATGTGGGACGGCGCATTCGTCAAGCCTATCAAGCGAATGATAAGGAAAGTCTGCAAGAAATCGCAAGACAAGAATTACCAGAACTCAGAAGCCAAATTGAACACTTCCATGCCCTCTTTAGCCACCAATGGCTGAAAGAAAACAAGGTCTTTGGCTTGGATACAGTTGACATCCGCATGGGCGGACTCTTGCAACGCATCAAGCGAGCAGAAAGCCGCATCGAGGCTTACCTGGCTGGTCAGCTTGACCTCATCGATGAGCTGGAAGTGGAAATTCTGCCATTTAACGACTTCTACGCAGACAAGGACTTCGCAGCCACAACAGCCAACCAGTGGCATACTATTGCGACAGCTTCAACGATTTATACAACTTAAAAACAAGAACACCTTGCCTGGCGCAGGGTGTTTCGCGTGAAACAGAAGAATTATCTAGTTTCAAATGCCACAGTTAGACAAACTTATGATAAAATAGCAGAAAGGGAATGTTTCCTAAGAGCAATTCTATCGATTAGCAATTGGAGGTATTGTGGTACACTTAAAATTAGTAAAACAAGAAATAGAAGCTGAAAAGCCAGCATCTGTAGAAGCCTGGGTCATTTTCGTCAAATTTTAAAAAGGTTGCTACCGACATATACAAATTCCAAAAACAAAAACGTTAGCAGAACTAGCAGATGTGATTTTATGGAGTTTTGATTTTGCAAATGCTCATGCTCATGCATTTTTCATGGATAATGTTGCGTGGAGTCATGCAGATTCTTACTTTCTTAGCTTTGTTAGTGACGATGTTGAAGAACGTTACACAGAAAATGTCTATCTGGATACCCTAAGTGTCAAACAAAAATTTAAGTTTATTTTCGACTTCGGTGATGAATGGCGTTTTGAATGCCAAGTGCTGAGAGAAATCGAGACAGAGGGCGAAGAAGCTTATCTCGTACGTTCGGTTGGAACGCCGCCAGAACAATATCCAGATTATGATGGTTTTGACTATGAAGAATGGTAAAATTGATTGTTAAACAATCTAAAAAACAATTGGAATCAGTCTGTGTAGGCTTAGTATTTCAATTGTTTTTTTGTGATGGTTTCAGATAAGAGAGTTTTTTAATACTCAATGAAAATCAAAGAGCAAACTAGGAAGCTAGCTGTAGGTTGCTCAAAACACTGTTTTGAGGTTTCAGGTGGAAGCTGAGGAGGTTTGAAGAGATTTTCGAAGAGTATAAATTTGTTGAGGGTGTAGCTAATACGTATCAAGTCTGGTAGATTGAGAAAACTTGACAAAAAATTAGATAGTGCTAGAATAACATTAACGAAAGACATTTGAGGGCAGAAAGGTTCCTGCCACACCTTGCAAAAAGGTATCTGAGATGCTGGGTACACCGACCAGCCAAGGGTCCGTTATTTCAAAGTAGGGGCTTAAATGCTCCTTTTTTATTTAAAAATTTCAAAATAGATTACACTCACCGCAGGCTTAGCCTTGCGTTTTTTGTTTGACAAAATTAAAAAAATGTGTAAGAATAAGTAGAATTGAAAACAGGAAAACTCACCTCCTTTCGATTCGTCTAGCCTTTTCGTGAGGCAATGAGGGGGCGGAGAGACGCGCTCGTCAACAGAAGTATCTCATTGGAAATGTTGCTCACTTTTTAGTGAGCTTTTTATCTAGGGAATAGAAATAAAAAGCAAAAAGTTAAAATTAGGTCAAATTGATTTAAAAATGTGCAAGGATTACGACCTTATTCAAGCGATGGACTATGACTTTAAGACGAAGGAAGTAATGAATAAAGGAAGGGGATTTGCGGTAACTCTTGTCAAAATACAGGGGCTAACTTTCTTGATTCCATTTAGAAGTTATATTCCTAAAAAGTATCAGTTGAAGTATAAGCTTCGAAATTCAGCAAAAGAAGGGTATGTTGAAGGATTAGATATTGGTAAAACCTTGATTTTAGAAGATGAAAGTTATTTGCTAAATACTACTTTTCGACTTCGAAAAATCGAAGATTATTATAAAGTAATGGACAATGATAGAGCTATAATTAATAAGTTGGTAAAAGCTATTATAGACTATAACCGTGCTTTAGAAATGAACGATAGAAACAAACTTGAAGATCCTAAACGCTTTAAATTCTCAACATTCCAGAATTATTCTACTAGATTAAGAGTCATAACAGAAAAAGACTATTTAGAATAGATAATGTTTTTGCAGGTTCTGGCTTGCATTTCTATTTTGCAAAAACACGCATTTTGAACGATTAGAACCAGAAATTACAATCCTATTCTTCAAAAAAGCGTTTTCTTGAAGAATGGAAAAAGCCCGATTTTATGGGGTTTTAATTCTGATAAAATCCGATAATTTTGGCATGATAAGGTGAGGTAGTTATTGTCTTAATGCTCAGTTCCGTTCTGGAAATCGCTAGAATGTTTTCAAAAAATCCCGTAATAGTTGAATTATCTAAGCTTTAACAGTATAATCAAGCTAGTAGCTTCATCAGGAAGTTCTATGCTACAATATAGTAGGTGGCACGGCACCACACCACCAATAAAAGAAAAGATTCTATCTGCTGGGTTTTCTTATGAGAAATATAAACCTGGTATTCATAAACAGAGACATCCGAACGACTTGGGTAATGGTATTTACTTTTTTCTACCTTTTGACAAAGATACTGGTAAAACGATTGCTTCTGCTTATGTCGCAAAGTATAAGTCATTTGAACTAAGCAAACCTGGGGTTAGGCCTGAGTTAATTCATGCTAAAATCACCCTAAAATCTATAGATAAGATTTTTATTTTAGATAACCCAAAAAACCAAAGGTTATTAGAGGAATATCGACAAGCAGCATCTATTCAAATTGAACGTGAGATTGCAGGTATTTCAGGTAGCGGAGCCAAAAATAGAGCTACTCTTCTTAACCAAAATCAAGGATTAATTATTGAGCTGTTGCTTGATTTAGCGTCTCAGCATGGGAAGAATTATGAAGCAGTGCAGTCCAAAACATATACTGCTATTCCATTTTTACCAGTAATTGACGGAAAGAATGGAGAGGAAATTTGTATCCGTGATTTAAATTGTATTACAAACATTTTATAAATAAGGAGGCTTTTATGAGTTTATTGTCAAACTTTTTAGGAACTGAAGAATTTTCTTTGATGGATTCTCCAATGTTCCAAGAATTAGTTGAAAATATTAAGGCCAACAAAATTTATTCAGTAAACAATGAATTTGATTATGATTTGAATATATCAGGAAGTCTTAAAAAATATAAAGATGAAATCCATTTTACTCCTCAATTAAATAATCAAAAAGAGTTTGATGATTTGAATTCTGTAACTAAAGTAAATGCAATGCCTAAATATAATATAAAAAACAAGAAGTCATGTTTTTCATATTTACCAATAGATTCTGAAAACTTAATTACAACAAAAGAAAATAGTGAGGTGGCAGCTTAATGTCCTCTTTACAATTTAAAGATTACTTTTTAAATGAAGTATCGTATCGAAGAAATCCTAGTTTTGACCAAACAAATAGTACTATTAATTTACAGCCTGAATTGTCTGCACAGATTTTAATAAGAAAATCTGAAAACCTTACTTACGTTAACTTAATAACAAAGCAAGGAAATATAGATTCAGATGATTCTGCTTTTGAGCTTATTGTAGATATTGTTGGAGAATTTTCATTTATATATGACAAGACAGAATTTGATATTCCTTTTGAAACTTTTCTTAAAGAGAATGGCTTAGCAATGCTTTGGTCCTATATTCGGCCTATCGTATCTGATATGATTACTCGGGGTAATGAGTTCCCCAACTTCATATTGCCTGTCGTTAACATTAAAAAAATGCTTGAAGACAAAGATTCTATCAAGTTAACATACGAATAAAAACAGTGTATGTATTTTTCAAAGCTCTAATGAAATGCTTTCACATTTAAAAGGTATTCGGAGAACTATAAATCAAAATTGTGATAAAAATAAATAGGATCAAAGAGTTTTGTATGATAGTAGTTGCAATTTGAAACTCTAGCTTCTTCAAGACTCAGCTATCAATGAAAATCACCAGAAGGGCAGTATTTTAACGGCTCTTCTGGTGGTTTTTGAATTGTTTGGTTAGTGTGAGATATGAATAATTTGGGGTTTAATACTCTTCGAAAATCTCTTCAAACCACGTCAACGTCGCTTTACCGTGGATATGTTGAGTCTGGATAAAGAACCAATCGTAGGAGAAAATGAAGTCAATATTTCCACGATAAGATACATGATATCAAGCTTAGTTCATAATGTTTGATTTATAAAAAGAAAGAGAGTATAATGAGTTAAGCCTGCCTAAAGTATGCCCAAATATTTTAGGGGGGGGCTTTTTTATTTGCCCTTCCATAGATATACTAAGCCGATAATTATCGGAAAAGGAGCAAAATGATATATGTTTTATAAAGATAATGAAGATAGAGAAAAGCAATTGCGCTTTTCGATTCGTAAGGTTAGTTTTGGAGCGGCCTCGGTAGCCGTGGCGGCGCTGTATCTCTTTATGGGAAGTGGAGCGGTATCTGCTGCGGAAGCGCAGACCATACAGTCAAATGAGGAGGTGGCAGCTGATAAGGATTCGGAAACAGAGAAAAAATCAGAGGATCCACAGCTAACCTACGCTGCTCCTGCTGCAAAGAAACAAGGATCTGCAACCAATACTGAAGCAGGGGATGAAGGCAAGCAAGAAAGTCATCCAGAGACCAAAGAGGAAGAAGCCAACTCATCTGAAAGAAGCGAAACTACAACAAAGACTCAATCGGATGAAGACTCTGTGAGCGGGGACTCTAGCTCTCCAAAATCTACAGAGGACAGTGAAGGTACAAGATCAGAAGAAGCAAGCAACAAGCCAAAAGTACGTAAAAGACGTGATATAAGTGCCACTCCAGGTGCAGATGTTGCAACGGATGATCCATCAGCAAATCAGACTTACATAGCACCAAGCGCTGATGCGAGTGTAGAGGAGTTAGTAGAAAAATTAAAAACATTGCCGAATGTGATTGAAAACAATAATAAAATCAACGGCGTTCAAATGAAGAAATTAGGTGATGCTAAAGGTATAGCACTAGGAGAGGTAAGAGAACTTGATGAGTTTGGTGGTTGGAAAGCTGTAACTACTGATGGACAAGTTGGAAAATTTGCTATTGCTAGAAAAACAGCAAAAGGTGTATTCCCGGCATATACTATAAATATAAACAGAACTAATGATGCTTGGCTTCGAGAACAAGTTCTTGATTGGAATAGTGAATACACATTGCTATTATCAAAAGTGGTGACAAAAGCTAGTAGAGATACGGATGTTCCTTATGATGGACAACCTTACAAAGGTAACAATGAATCTGGAAAAACAACAGCTAGAACAGCAAAAGGATTTGATGGAATAGAAAAAACTTTTAAAGTGTATTCTTCAGCTGAAGGTTCTAAAGTAAGAGTGGATTTCAAAACAGGTTATACGGGAGATGTTGAAGGTTCTAAGGCTGAATACAAGGTGGAAGTATATACTGATAATTCTACTAATCCAATTTATACAACAACATTTAGACCGGATAAGAACATTACTGATAAGGAAAGGACAGTTATTGCAGCTAAAGATGGAACAAAAATTACAGAGAAAATAAACGTTTCAAGCAATACTAAAGAAGAAATAGAAGGTAAGATGGCATTGGATGCCAATAGACCTAATGGAACAGTAGGACGCTTTACGAGTAAGTTGATTGAATTGCCTAAAGGTGTAACTTCATACAAAGTAAGATTAAGTCTAGCTAATAAAAGATATGGTGGGATGAGTTATAATTCTTCGTATTTACAATACTCATTGCCGATTACTGGGCTCGACTTTAATATTACACAAGACACTAAACATATAGCGAAGTCACTATTGCAACAGGCTTATAATAAACTGCTTGAAGACCAACAAAAAGATGAACATAGAAAAACTAAAGACAGTGTCCGTGCTTACCGAGAAAGGTTAGCTAAAATTAAAGAATTATTAGACTCAAATGAGTTGAAAAATAATTCTGAATATCTTTCTGTGTTAGAAAGTGCTGTTTATAGCAGAGATAACTTGATAGCTCAAAACTTTGAAGCGAAGACTGTCAAACAAGTCAAAGATAGCCAAGTTTTGATAGACTTGTCGACACATCCAGAAAAAGTGATTACCTATAAAGAAAATAGTGTCGAAAAAGCCTTGCCTGACTATCTGGTAGCAAGCTGGAAGAATACCCCTGACTTTACGACTGTTGGTCCACATACTGGCATTGTTGCGATCTCTGAAAAGGGTGACGCAGGTGCTCAAAACCAAGAAATAGCAGAAGTTACGGTTTCTATTACCATTTATCCTAAGGCTGAAGCCGGGCAAGCAAAATTTGTCAATGTCCTCACAGAGAACAATCGCTTGTTGGATGGGGATAACCCTGAAAACTATGTCAAGTTTGTCAATGGCAATCAAACAGTTGCTAAACCAGCGGATATGACGGTGACATGGCATAAAAAACCAGATACAACGACTGCTAATGTTGATCAAGAAGGTATCGTTAAAGTCAGCTACAGTGCGACCGATGAGAACGGTGCTCTTAGCACCCAAAGTTACTTTGTGACTGTGAAGGTGCCTGTTTATCCACCAGCACAGTTGAAAAACAATGTAGGTAGCTACAACAATAAACAAGGTACCCTCTCAAATGGTACCAACCCAGAAGATTATATCGAGTTCAAGGATGGTAACCAAACCGTTGCAAAACCAGCTGGAGTGACAGTTCGTTGGCAAGGAAGTACTGCACCAGGTATTGGCACAGCATCGGCTCAAAATCGTGGCATTATCGAAGTGGTTTACCCAAGTGGAGACTCTCAAAACCCAACGGTAAAAACACTTGAAGTTGCGCTTCCAACCTACCATTCTGTAGTGAAAAAATCAGAGTACACACGCGACATTACACAAAGTTTTGATAGCAATCAAGCAAGCAACTATGTCACAACGACTCCGAATGCACCAACAAGAACAGAATACTTCTGGAAGACAGATGAAACTAGAAATAAAGAGTACGGTTCAGCAACATGGGGTAATATCTCAGGAGACTGGCTCGGTAAGAAGACCAATAAGGTTAAGGTCTACTATCCAAATGCGAATGGTGGCAATCCGAAATCAGAAAACTTGGCGGAAGAAACTACTGAGATAACCTTCATCACAAAACCAGCTAAGCCAAGTATTGCAACCAACTTGACAGGAAAAGCAGGCACGCGAACTCATGTATCCGTTACGAATGCGACTCCTGGAACAACACTTTACCTCTACAATGGTACTACACAATTAGGTAGTGTCGAAGTTCCTAAGAATGGTGCTTATAGCAAGCTAGTGACTGCAGAGCTCACTCCGACAGCGGACATCCCTGCATCAACGAATCTGACTGTGAAGTCTGTCTATATGCCAAACGATGACAGCCAACGAGTTGAATCAGATAGTAGTGATCCAGTTTCTAGTACGCAAGTGACGGTATCTGCTAAAGGAACGATTCAAACCTTGGCAGGTTCTGGTAATATTACAGAACTAAGCAATCTCAACCAAGCTACCCTTTCTAAATTGTTAACCCTCTCAGATGGTAGTGCTGTTGATTCTGCAACGGCAGCTCGTTGGGAATCTGGTCAAAACATTGCCAAGGGTGAAGCAGGTACACGGACTGAAAAACTATTTGTTCGTTTACCAGGTCATACCAAGGAACAAGAAGTAACCCTTACAATTAAGACTCTTGCACAGCCAACTGCGAAACCAGTTCTAAAAGCTCCTGACGAAGTGATTACAAACGAGAGCTTGTCTCACTTTGTGACAGATGAAGGAGCTGCTTCTCTTGCTTGGGAAGGAAATCCAGCTGTCGTGACGGCAGGACGCAACATTCCACGTATCAAGGTTACCTATCCAGCTGCGGGAGTAGATGGCATTGCCTTTTCAGATGTAACGACGCAGTATGTGATTCCAACTATCTACGGAGTGAAATCCAAGTCTACAGATACGTATACAAATACGCAAAACCAAGCTTTTGATACGAACGCAGCCAACTATGTTGAGCAGTCAACTGCGACCGCTTTACCAGCGGGCATGACTTATGGTTGGGAGGATGGAGAGCCAAGTGCAGGTACGGTTGGAGAGTTTACCCGAACAGTCATCAGCACGTTTGGTAATGGAAATAGTGTTCCAGCAGAACTTCGTGGTCGTACGGTTAAGACAGTGATTCGATTTGCTGTAAAACCAACGACTCCAGTTGCGACTGCAAATGAAGATGGTAGTGTTGGTATTAGCATTCCAGATGGTGCAACGAGACTAGACGTTACCTATACGCCAACGAATGGTGCGGCTGAAACAACGACTTCGATCACGAAGAATGGTTTGAGCTGGGTTGCACAAGGTTTGACTGTGACTCCTTCTCAAGATGGTAGCCGACTCATTCTTTCTGCAGATGATTTGAAAGATGGTACGGAGTTGAAGGGGGTTGCAGTTGCGACAGGTGCAGCAGGTGACTTGACAAGTGCAGATAGCAATACTGTACGAGTAAAAGCACCGCAATTGAGCTCTCCAGTCATCACTCAAGAAGCCGACTATAGCATTCAGATTGCGCTGGATGAAAAGGCGACTCATGCTGAGGTTTCCTATACAGATGTAGGAAACACCATGCGGAAACTAACCTTTGATAAGCGTGGGGATGAGTGGATCCGAACTGATAATGTTCACATTGGTTCGGTAGTAACTACTGGTAACAATATTGTCATGGCAGTCAACACCGCTAAATCTGGTACTCTTGTTTCAGCTAGCCAGAAGACAGAGTTGTCTGATTTCTCAGTGGCGGCTACGCATAAGGCTATCGGTCTTCTTAATAATCCAGTATTGATACCAAATGATGATACGAGTGTTACGATTGAAGCACCACAGGATGCGACAAGTCTATCTGTAACCTATACTCCAGCTAATGGTCAAGAGAAGACTGTAACGATTTCGAAGACTAACTCTGGTTGGATCAGTCCAGATGGATTTGAGGTTAAGAATGGAAACCCTACTTTAATGGGTGGTACAGCTCAAGCAGGACGTACTGTGAAGGTTAAAGCCTTAGGTGATTCTTCTGAAAGTAAGGAAGTAAGTGCTGTTGTTAAGACGGCTCAACCAAGCGAAATTCAAGCTGAAGTGAAGCAAAATGGTGACTTTGTACTTACTCTGCCGACAGATGCGGATCAGTTAACTCTTCATATTCCTACTAGTGATACGGTTGTTGAGGATACTGTCCTTTCTAAAGCGAACAACTGGGAATTGCCAGCTGGGTCATTATTCCGTAGAGTAGGAAATACCGTAGTCATCCCAGCAAATCTTGTCAAAGGGAGTAACCAAGTTACTTATGTTGCAACAGCAGGAAGTGGAGCTGCTAAGAGTGAAGATAGAGCAGGAAGTATGATTGTTCCTACTCATACAGCACCAACGGTTGCAGATATCATTGTGGCAGCAAACGGTGCTCCGACTGCAAATCAGGTCAATCAAGCAGTTACGGCAGATAACAAACAAACTGCTACTGCTCAAAACTTGCCTACTGTTCTAGCAGGTCAAAGTCAGAAGATTTCTGCTACGGTAACTTATCAAGATAACAGTCAAGAAATAGTTGATGTGACGGTGAAAGCAAAATATGCGACACCAGCTCAAGTGACAGGTAGTCAAAAAGATAATGGTGATCTTGTCTTTACTCTTCCTCAAGATGCAGATGATGTTACTATTAACTACGAAGCTAATGATGGATCTAAACAGACTGCGAAACTTCATAAAGAAGGAAATGCGTGGACTGTTGTATCAGGCAATCTAACCGTTGATGGTAGCAGTGCTACTCTCGCAAACGGTGTCTATACAAGTCCTCAAGCAATTGAATTGATTGCGACAGCTGGTGAGGGAGACCAACAGAGTGAACAAGCACAAAATGGTTTCCGTCCGACTGAACACACGGTTACATCTCAAACCATTAGCAAGGTTAAAGGACAAACTCCGACAAACGATGAATTGTTAAATGCTATCACTGCTGATAAAAAGCAATCTGCTGTTTTAAAAGATGGGACTCAATACCCAACTACGGTTGGAAATCATACGATTACAGTTACCGTCACTTATGCAGATGGTACGACAGAGGATATTCCTGTAACCTATAAGGTGACAGCCGATAAGAAAGCTCTTGAAGCGGCTAAAGCGGAACTCGACCAAGGTATTCAAGCTGCTCCAGATACAAGTGGTAAGACACCAGACTCTGTCACAGCTTACAACAAAGCCAAGACAGAAGCTGAAACTGCAGCTCAGGAAGCACAAGTCGTTATCAACGACCAAAACGCCAGCGAACAAGCTGTTCAAGATGCTATTGCTAAGGTAACCAAAGCCAAAGAAGCTCTTGACCAAGCCAAGACTAACTTGACGCCAGCCGCAACCGAACAAGAAAAACAAGCCTTGACGGTTGCGAAGAACAACTTGGATACTCCAGCTACAACAACGGGTATGACCCCAGAGTCTATCGATGCTTACAACAAAGCTAAAGACGCTGCTCAAGCCCAAGTAGATGAAGCCAAAGCGGAGGCACAAGCTGCCCTTGATAAGGAAACTTTAGACAAGTCAGAACTAAGTAAGCAGACTCAAACCTTAGAAAATCTTTTGAGATCATTGACAGGTGTATCGAATCCTACCACAGATTCAGCACGTCTGGTTTTGGCAGAGGCTAAGAAAGCTCTTGCAGATGACAGTTTGACAGAGCAAGGGTTGCGCCATATCTTGCAAACAGTCAAAGATGCCATTGCTTCCCTAGAGTCCATTAAGGAAAGCCAGTCAGCAACGAAGGCTGGAGAACAAAAAGTTTCTGAGGCAGCACCAGAAGCAGATAAGCCTGTAGCCCAAACTCAAATCTCAGTAGGAGCTATTGTGGCAAGTATACTGGTTCTATTAGGTCTCCTCTTTTTCCTCCTAGCTCGTCGTAATAAAGAATCAGAACTCGAGAAATTAACCAAGGAATTAAGTAAACTTCTTAAGAACTTAAACCTTGAAACAGTGGATAAGGATGTCCTTAAAAAGTCTCAAGAAGAACTTCAAAATGCAGTTTCTTTCTTAGCAGATGAAAAAGGCTCTGAGCATACTGAAGCAGAGTTGATTGATAATCTTAAAGAGGTTATTGCTAAGTTGAAAGCAAACGCCTAATAACATATTAAAAGTCTCCAGATTAGGAACTATCCGTAAGTTCACTAATCTGGAGATTTTTCAATATACTTCGTTATTGGGCGGTTACAAATGAAATAAAGAATAGGACAAATTGATCAGGACAGTCAAATCAATTTCTAACAATGTTTTAGAAGTAAAGGTGTACTATTCTAGCTTCAATCTACTATAACAGAGTGACGCCATCACTGGGCTAATAGAGATAAAATAGACAATTGATTTAGGACATTTGTAAGCGCGTCATAACAAGGTATCTATCATTCATGGAAGACCTCCTGTATACTATTAGTAAAGTAAAACTATTGGAGGATATTTTAATGCCACAACCTATTAGTCCCACAGAGCTTCCACAATCTCGTCCTTT
>NZ_VMNC01000036.1:23499-23700 GCF_013277505.1 Streptococcus sp. k-378
TTAAAACCCACTTTGAATTGGATCCTTTCTCAGGTCAAGTCTTTCTCTTTTGTGGTGGACGTAAAGACCGCTTTAAAGCTCTTTACTGGGATGGTCAAGGATTTTGGCTACTATATAAACGCTTTGAGAACGGTAAGTTGACTTGGCCAAGTACAGAAAAGGATGTCAAAGCTCTCACACCAGAACAAGTAGACTGGCTGA
>NZ_VMNC01000037.1:0-8227 GCF_013277505.1 Streptococcus sp. k-378
GATTTTCATTGAGTATTACCGTATTTTCTAGGGAAATCAAGTATGTTTCTAGTAAGCACTGTAAAGGTCTTGAAAAAGAAAGGAACTATCATGTCAGTATTAGAAATCAAAGATCTTCACGTTGAGATTGAAGGAAAAGAAATTTTAAAAGGGGTGAACCTGACCCTGAAAACAGGAGAAATTGCCGCTATCATGGGACCAAATGGTACAGGTAAATCGACTCTTTCTGCCGCTATCATGGGAAATCCAAACTATGAAGTAACCAAAGGTGAAGTTTTGTTTGATGGCGTAAACATCCTTGAGTTGGAAGTGGATGAGCGTGCGCGTATGGGACTTTTCCTTGCTATGCAATACCCATCTGAAATTCCTGGTATTACTAACGCTGAGTTTCTTCGTGCCGCTATGAATGCTGGTAAAGAAGATGATGAGAAGATTTCAGTTCGTGAGTTTATTACTAAGCTAGATGAAAAAATGGAATTGCTCAACATGAAAGAAGAAATGGCAGAGCGTTACCTCAACGAAGGTTTCTCTGGTGGTGAGAAAAAACGTAATGAAATTCTTCAACTTTTGATGTTGGAACCAACTTTTGCCCTTTTGGATGAGATTGACTCTGGTCTTGATATTGACGCTCTTAAAGTCGTATCGAAAGGTGTCAATGCCATGCGTGGTGAAGGCTTTGGTGCTATGATCATCACTCACTACCAACGTCTTTTGAACTATATCACACCAGACGTGGTACATGTCATGATGGAGGGGCGTGTTGCCCTTTCTGGTGGTCCAGAATTGGCTGCGCGTTTGGAACGTGAAGGATACGCAAAACTAGCTGAAGAACTTGGCTATGACTACAAGGAAGAATTGTAATTCCCTCGTATCTTTTAGGAGAAGTAAATGACTAAAGAGAATATTAAACTTTTTTCAGAAATGCACGCTGAACCAAGCTGGTTGGCTGACCTCCGTCAAAAAGCTTTTGATAAGATTGAGAGTTTGGAATTACCAGTTATTGAGCGTGTCAAATTTCACCGTTGGAATCTGGGAGATGGAACCATCACAGAAAGTGAACCTTCAGCAAATGTTCCTGACTTCACGGCTCTAGATAATCACTTGAAGTTGATGCAAGTAGGAACGCAGACTGTTTTTGAACAAACTCCAGTTGAATTGGCTGAACAAGGAGTAGTCTTTACAGACTTCCACTCAGCTTTAGAAGAAATTCCAGAACTTATCGAGGAATTCTTCATGTCATCTGTCAAGTATGACGATGATAAGTTGGCAGCCTACCATACAGCTTATTTCAATAGTGGTGCTGTTCTCTATATTCCTGATAACGTGGAAATTGCTGAACCAATCGAAGGGATTTTCTATCAAGACAGCGATAGCGATGTGCCGTTTAACAAGCATATTATGATTATCGCTGGTAAAAATTCTAAGATTAGTTATCTGGAGCGTTTAGAGTCACGCGGTGAAGGAAGTGCCAAAGCAACTGCTAATATCACAGTAGAAGTCATTGCACGTTCTGGTGCTCAAGTCAAGTTTGCGGCTATCGACCGTCTAGGTGAAAACGTTACTGCCTATATTAGCCGTCGTGGTAAATTAGGCAACGATGCAAGTATTGACTGGGCAATCGGTGTCATGAACGAAGGAAGTGTCGTTGCAGACTTTGATAGTGACTTGCTTGGTAACGGTAGCCATGCTGACCTGAAAGTTGTAGCTCTTTCAAGTGGTCGTCAGGTACAAGGGATTGATACCCGAGTAACGAACTATGGCTGCAACTCAATCGGAAATATCCTCCAACATGGGGTTATCCTTGAAAAAGCCACTTTGACTTTCAATGGTATCGGCCACATCATCAAGGGTGCTAAGGGAGCAGATGCCCAACAAGAGAGCCGTGTGCTCATGCTTTCAGACCAAGCGCGTTCAGATGCCAATCCAATTCTTTTGATTGATGAAAATGACGTAACTGCAGGACACGCAGCCTCTATTGGTCAGGTAGATCCAGAAGACATGTACTACCTCATGAGCCGAGGCTTGGACAAGGCAACTGCAGAACGCTTGGTTGTCCGTGGTTTCCTTGGATCTGTTATCGTGGAGATTCCAGTCAAGGAAGTTCGTGATGAAATGATTGCGACTATCGAAGAAAAATTGTCAAAACGCTAAGGGGGAGCCTATGTTAGATGTAGAAGCGATTCGCAAGGATTTTCCAATTTTAGACCAGATTGTCAACGATGAACCGTTGGTCTATCTGGACAATGCTGCGACGACACAAAAACCACTAGCAGTACTGGAAACAATCAACCGCTACTATGAGAACGACAATGCCAATGTTCACCGTGGTGTTCATACCTTGGCAGAAAGGGCGACAGCTTCTTATGAGGTGGCTCGTGAAACCATTCGTAAGTTTATCAATGCAGACTCTACAAAGGAAGTTCTCTTTACCAGAGGAACGACAACCAGTCTGAACTGGGTAGCGCGTTATGCTGAGGAAGTCTTGACTGAGGGAGACCAGGTCTTGATTTCAGTAATGGAACACCATTCTAATATCATTCCATGGCAGGAAGCTTGTCGAAAGACTGGGGCAGAGCTTGTCTATGTCTATCTTAAAGATGGTGCCTTGGATATGGAGGATTTGCGAGCTAAATTGACTGATAAGGTTAAATTTGTTTCCCTAGCTCATGCCTCCAATGTTCTTGGTGTGGTCAATCCGATAAAGGAAATCACTCAATTAGCCCACCAAATTGGGGCAATCATGGTAGTGGATGGTGCTCAATCTACACCTCATATGAAGATTGATGTCCAGGACTTGGATGTGGACTTCTTCGCCTTTTCGGGTCACAAGATGGCTGGTCCGACTGGTATCGGTGTCCTTTACGGCAAAGAAAAGTATCTTGAGCAAATGTCTCCAATAGAATTTGGCGGCGAGATGATTGATTTCGTCTACGAACAATCGGCTAGTTGGAAGGAATTGCCTTGGAAATTCGAGGCTGGAACTCCTAACATGGCAGGTGCTATCGGACTGGCAGCAGCAGTGGATTATCTGGAAAAGATTGGTATGGATGCCATCGAAGCCCATGAACAGGAACTGATTGCATATGTCTATCCAAAATTACAGGCGATTGAAGGATTGACCATTTACGGTTCGCAGGACTTGGCTCAACGTTCAGGTGTCATTGCCTTTAACCTAGGCGACCTTCATCCGCACGACATCGCGACGGCTCTGGATTATGAAGGAGTTGCTGTTCGAGCAGGTCACCATTGTGCGCAACCCTTGCTCCAGTATTTGGAAGTTTCAGCAACAGCTCGTGCAAGTTTTTATATCTACAATACCAAGGCAGATTGCGACAAGCTAGTCGATTCCTTACAAAAGACAAAGGAGTTTTTCAATGGCACTTTCTAAACTAGATAGCCTTTATATGGCAGTGGTAGCGGACCATTCGAAAAATCCACATCACCAAGGGAAGTTGGAAGATGCTGAGCAAATCAGTCTCAACAATCCAACCTGTGGGGATGTTATCAATCTCTCTGTCAAGTTTGATGCAGAGGACCGTTTGGAAGATATCGCTTTTCTAAATTCAGGTTGTACCATCTCAACTGCCTCTGCAAGCATGATGACAGATGCAGTTTTAGGAAAAACCAAACAAGAAATTTTAGAACTTGCAACTATTTTTTCTGAAATGGTTCAAGGGCAAAAAGATGACAGACAAGATAGTCTTGGAGATGCAGCCTTCTTGTCAGGTGTTGCCAAATTCCCTCAACGAATCAAGTGTGCAACTCTAGCTTGGAATGCCCTGAAGAAAACAATTGAAAATCAATAAGACAAGTTTCTTTTGTCTTATGAATCAGTAGAAATGAAGAATGAAAGAAAGGATATTATGGCTGAAGAAAGAGTAGAACCAAAACCAATTGATCTTGGTGAATATAAATTTGGTTTCCATGATGATGTAGAGCCTGTCCTATCGACAGGAAAAGGATTGAATGAGGATGTCATTCGTGAACTATCAGCTGCCAAGGGAGAACCTGAGTGGATGTTAGAATTCCGTTTGAAGTCTTATGAAACCTTCAAAAAAATGCCCATGCAAACTTGGGGAGCAGACTTATCAGAGATTGATTTTGATGACTTAATCTACTACCAAAAACCATCTGATAAGCCAGCTCGTTCCTGGGATGAGGTTCCTGAAAAAATTAAAGAAACCTTTGAACGTATTGGGATTCCAGAAGCTGAACGTGCTTATCTTGCTGGAGCTTCTGCCCAGTATGAGTCCGAAGTAGTTTACCATAACATGAAGGAAGAATTTGAGAAGTTAGGTATTATCTTTACAGATACGGATTCTGCTCTCAAGGAATACCCAGATTTGTTTAAACAATACTTTGCTAAGTTGGTACCACCAACAGATAATAAGTTGGCTGCCCTCAATTCGGCAGTATGGTCAGGTGGAACCTTTATCTATGTACCAAAAGGGGTCAAAGTGGATATTCCACTTCAAACTTACTTCCGTATCAACAACGAAAATACAGGTCAGTTTGAACGTACCTTGATTATCGTTGATGAGGGAGCAAGTGTCCACTACGTTGAAGGGTGTACAGCGCCAACATATTCAAGTAACAGCTTGCATGCTGCCATTGTAGAAATCTTTTCCTTAAAAGGAGCTTATATGCGTTATACAACCATTCAAAACTGGTCTGACAACGTCTATAACTTGGTAACGAAACGTGCCAAAGCCTTGAAAGATGCGACTGTTGAGTGGATTGATGGAAACTTGGGTGCCAAAACAACCATGAAATACCCATCTGTTTGCCTAGATGGAGAAGGGGCGCGTGGTACTATGCTTTCTATTGCCTTTGCTAATGCAGGGCAACACCAGGACACTGGTGCCAAGATGATTCACAATGCTCCACATACCAGTTCGTCTATCGTGTCTAAATCCATCGCTAAAGGCGGAGGAAAGGTTGACTACCGTGGTCAAGTAACCTTTAACAAGAACTCTAAGAAATCTGTTTCTCACATTGAATGTGATACCATTATCATGGATGACTTGTCGGCATCAGATACTATTCCATTTAATGAAATCCACAACTCGCAAGTTGCTTTGGAACACGAAGCTAAGGTTTCTAAGATTTCAGAAGAACAATTGTATTACCTCATGAGTCGTGGATTGTCAGAATCAGAAGCGACAGAAATGATTGTTATGGGATTTGTGGAGCCCTTCACAAAAGAGCTTCCAATGGAGTATGCTGTTGAGCTGAACCGTTTGATTAGCTATGAGATGGAAGGGTCAGTTGGGTAAAATTTGATTTTAGATATACTCAAAATCAAGGACTTTGATACTATTCGAAAATCAAAGTGTAAACCACGTCAGCTTTATCTACAACCTCAAAGCGGTGCTTTGAGCAACCTACGGCTAGCTTCCTAGTTTACTCTTTGATTTTCATTGAGCATTAGATCTACTCAAAATCAAGAACTTTGAAGATGAATTTGTAATAAAAAAAATCGCGGTTTAAATCGCGATTTTTTTATAATTTCTCGTTAACAAAGCGGACAAACTGATTCCACCAAACTTTTAAGAAGAAGGCTTTTTCCATTTTCTTGTCTGCAACCATTTCGAAACTAGGGCGCTCTGTGGTGATGTAACCTTGACCAATCAAGTCCTTGTCTTCGTAAGTCAAATGGCCAACCACTGTTCCAGCTTCAAGTGGTGCTGGGATTGCTTTGGAATCAGGTGTGAATTGAATAGATTGAGAAGATTGATTCCCGACACGTTCAATTAGATAGATATCCTCTGGAGCCACTGCAGTGACCGTATCTTCTTTTCCATCTTGTACAGGGGCTTTGCTATCTTGATAGGCATCGCCTTGCTGAACGATTTTGCGAAGTGTAAATGTAGAAGAAATATAATCCATTAGGGAAGATGTAGCTGTAAAACGAGAGTAAGGATTATTGTCTTGATGATCTGCATTCAAAATAACAGTGATAACCCTCATGCCTTTTTCGACAGTAGTACCAACAAAAGACTCTCCAGCCTTATCTGTTGTTCCTGTTTTCAGTCCATCAAAACCACCACGGTAAGCAGGCATACCTTCTAACATGTAGTTGGTCGAAGTGATTGTCATTCCAGCAAAAGTAGAAGAAGGTTTTTTCGTGATTTCCAAGACTTGTGGGTATTTTTTGATGAGGTTACGGGCAACGATAGCGACATCATAAGCACTGAGCTTATTTTCATCATCTTTATTAGAACCTGGGTAAATGTTATCTCCGAGAGTTTCGTTGTTCAGACCAGTTGTATTGACAACAGTAGCATCTTTGATTCCCCATTCCAAGAGTTTTGCTCGCATCATATCAACGAAGTTTTTTTCTGAGCCAGCAATTTTCTCAGCTAGGGCAATAGCGGCGCTGTTGGCACTAGATACCAGAGTTGCTTCAAGCAACTCTTCGACAGTATAATTACGGGCCTCCATAGGAACATTACTGGCTTCAGAATTTGTCGTCAATTGATAAGGATAATCAGAAATATCTACAGGAGTGGAGAGGGTAATACTTCCCTTTTCCAAAGCTTCATAGACCAGATAAACAGTAATCAATTTTGTTATGGAAGCAATTTCGACAGGTTGCGTTGCATCCTTCTCATAGAGAATTTTACCAGTATTTGCCTCAACAGCAATGGCATGTTTTGCAGCAATGGTAAAATCTTGAGCAGCAACAGTAGAAGCACCTCCTAAAAGGGAGACAGTTAATAAAGTTAACAATATTTTTTTCATAGTAGTCTTATTCTATCATAAAGAAAAAAAATATTCTTGCTTTAATAATTCATCCGTTAAGCTTTTTGAAAATATGGTAAAATAGAGTGAGGGAGGTAACTCATGTTTCGTAGAAATAAATTATTTTTTTGGACCACAGAAATTTTACTCTTAACCATCATCTTTTACCTATGGAGACAGATGGGGTCTTTGATTAACCCTTTTGTTAGCGTGCTTAATACAATTATGATTCCATTTTTATTAGGGGGCTTTCTTTATTATTTGACAAACCCTATTGTTACTTTCTTAAATAAAGTCTGTAAACTCAATCGTTTACTTGGTATTTTAATTACCTTGTGTGCTTTGGTCTGGGGAATGGTCATAGGTGTTGTCTATCTCTTACCTATTTTGATTAATCAGTTATCTAGCTTGATTATATCTAGTCAAACTATTTATAGTCGAGTACAAGACTTAATCATAGACTTATCTAATTATCCTGCGCTCCAGAATTTGGATGTAGAAGCTACAATTCAGCAGTTAAACTTATCCTATGTTGATATTCTTCAAAAGATCCTAAATAGCGTATCAAATAGTGTGGGGAGCGTCTTGTCAGCTCTTATCAGTACTGTTTTGATTTTGATTATGACTCCAGTTTTTTTGGTTTATTTCTTATTAGATGGACATAAATTCTTGCCCATGCTTGAAAGAACGGTTCTAAAGAGGGATCGCTTGCATATTGCAGGCTTATTAAAGAATTTAAATGCGACGATTGCTCGCTATATTAGTGGAGTTTCGATTGACGCAATCATTATAGGTTGTTTAGCTTATATTGGCTATAGTATTATTGGTTTAAAATATGCTTTAGTTTTTGCTATTTTTTCTGGTGTAGCCAATTTAATTCCTTATGTGGGGCCAAGTATTGGTTTGATTCCTATGATTATTGCAAATATATTCACTGATCCCCATAGAATGCTGATTGCAGTGATTTATATGCTTGTTGTTCAGCAGGTAGATGGCAATATCTTATATCCTCGAATCGTAGGAAGTGTTATGAAGGTTCATCCAATCACGATTTTGGTTTTACTTTTGTTATCAAGCAATATCTATGGTGTAGTTGGAATGATTGTCGCAGTGCCAACCTATTCTATCTTAAAAGAAATTTCTAAGTTCTTATCCCGTTTGTATGAAAATCATAAAATAATGAAAGAACGAGAAAGAGAATTAGCTAAGTAAAAGTCAGGAGAACCCTGATTTTTCTTTACTGGAAGTGACCTTTAGATTAGAAGATTGAAAATAAGTTAAAGTCCTAAACTAATTTTCACAGCTAAGAATAGTAGAAGTTAATCTGATAAAAATCGAAAAAACCAGTGGAATTCCGTGTCAGGGTAAGTTCCACTGGTTTTCATAGTCTATTAAAGTTCGAATGAAACCTATTTATAGTAGATTGAAACTAGAATAGTACACCTCTAATTCTAAAACATTGTTAGAAATCGATTTGACTGTC
>NZ_VMNC01000038.1:0-8592 GCF_013277505.1 Streptococcus sp. k-378
TACTCTTCGAAAATCTCTTCAAACCACGTCAGCTTCGCCTTACCGTGCGTATAGTTACTGACTTCGTCAGTTCTATCCACAACCTCAAAACAGTGTTTTGAGCTGACTACGTCAGCTTCTATCTGAAACCTCAAGGCAGGGCTTTGAGCAACCTGCGGCTAGCTTCCTAGTTTGCTCTTTGATTTTCATTGAGTATTAGTTAGGAAATAATGTCATCCAACTTTGATAAAAAGGCTTGGGTTTTTGCCTCAATATCTTCTGCCTGCATCAGATCGCGTACGACTGCTACTCCAGCTATGCCAGTGCCCATAAGCTGGTCAATGTTCTCTGAAGTCAAGCCTCCAATAGCAACTACTGGAATGGCAACCGTTTGGCAAATTGTTTTCAAGGTTGATATCAGAGTAATGGGCGCATTTTCCTTGGTGGTAGTTGGGAAAATGGCTCCTGTCCCCAAGTAATCTGCACCTGATGTTTCTGCTTCCAGAGCTCTTTTAACCGTTTTAGCGGTGACACCTAGGATTTTATCAGGTCCCAAGACTTGTCGGGCAACCGAAACGGGTAATTCATCATCTCCGATATGCAGACCTGCTGCATCAACCGCAATACAAACATCCAACCGATCATCGATTATCAAGGGTACCTGATAAACATCTGTTATTTCCTTGACTTGTTTTGCCAGTTGATAATATTGATTGGTTGTGAGATTTTTTTCTCGTAATTGGACTATGGTAACCCCTGAACGGCAGGCCGTCTCAACTTTTGCAAGAAAGCTTTCCACGGAATCTTGATAACGATTGGTTACCAGATATAGTCTAAGTGCTTCTCTATTCATAAACCTCTCCTTTGATGGTATCTAGCCAATTTTCATCTCTTTTGAGGAGCGAAAGCTGATTGAGTACTTGGTAACGAAATTCTTCCAATCCCATTCCTTGAACAACTATTTTCTCAGCAGCGATATTGAGATAAGAGACTGCTAAGCAAGAAGCTTCAAAACCAGTCTTTCCTTGGCTGAGAAAAACAGCTGTTAAGGCTCCAACCAAGTCTCCTGTCCCTGTTATCCAGTCTAACTCTACACAGCCATTTCCCAGTACAGCGACCTGATTCTTCGAAACGATGAGGTCCTTGGGGCCAGTAACTAAGAAAGACATACCAGGATAGGTCTGACACCAGTCTTTCAAGACTTGAAGTAAATCCTCCGTTTCTTGGTCTTTAGCACTCGCATCGACACCAACGCCGTGGTGTTTTAAGCCAACAAGACTTCGAATTTCTGACATGTTTCCTTTAAGGACCGTAGGTCTATAGTCTAAAATGTCTTTAACTAAGCTCTTACGAATGGAGGAAGCCGTTACGCCGACCGCATCTACTACCATTGGAAGAGAAACTTGAGCTGCATACGAGGCTGCCATGCGGATTGCTTTTTCCTTCTCAGCTGACAAATGCCCCAAATTGATGAAGAGAGCCTGACTTTGCTTAGTAAAATCAAGAACCTCACGGGGATCATCTGCCATGACAGGTTTGCATCCCAGAGCCAAAATCCCATTTGCCAGCATCTCACAAGAAATCTCATTGGTCATACAGTGAATAAGAGAACTCGTTTCCAGAGGAAAAGGATTTATCAATTCCTGCATCATTCTATCCTTTCACCAAAGAAATATCCCTGCACTTTTTTAAAGAATTCCTGCTTGATTAAAAATCGAAAAGCAATAAAGGAAATCGCTGTACCAATCAAGGTTGCTCCGAAAAATCGAGGAGTATAGATAAACCAGCTGAGCTTAGCAGCTGATCCTGTAAAGAGCACCATAACAGGATAGGAAACAATAGAACCAATGATACCTGTTCCCAAAATCTCTCCTAGAGCAGAATAGTGAAATTTTCGACCGTACTTATAAAAGAGACCTGCTAGAAGGGCTCCAAAAGTCGCTCCTGTGAGAGCTAAAGGCGGAATCCCTTGAGTCGTCATACGGATAAAGGCTGTCACTGTAGCCATAACCAAGGCATAAACAGGTCCCATCATGATTCCTGCTAGAATATTGACTACACTGGACATCGGTGCCATTCCCTCAATCCGAAAGATAGGCGTAAGGACTACATCAAGGGCAATCATCATAGATAAAATGGTTAATTTGTGAACTTGTAGTTGGTGCTTTCTCATATTTCTATTCTTCTCCTGTTTCTAAAGACTGTAAATCGCTCTTCCATGTCTGGTGTTGGTAGGCCATTTGCCAAAACTTGGCTTCCATGTGAACACTGATGTGGAAGGCATCTAGCATTTTTTTCTTGTCTGTCTCATCACTTTCGCGATAGAGTTGATTGACCAGCGCTCCCTCCTCTCTGATCTGTTGCTCTAACTCATCCGTAATATAAGTTTCAATCCATTGTTGGTAGAGAGGATTTGGTGATGGTTTAAGATTAAGTGATTTGCCTATATCATGGTATAACCAAGGACAAGGTAGCAAACTTGCAAAGGCAATGCCCAAGTTTGGCTCTGCAAATTGCCGATAAATATGTGAAATGTAATGATAACAGGTTGGAGCGATTGGATGTTGCTCCATTTCCTGATCGCTGATTTCCAATTCCTTGAAAAATTGTTGGCGGATAAACAACTCACCCTCCACTAGACTCTGAGCATTTTGTTTCAAGAGTCTTTTCATCTCTTGGTTTGAAGTCTTATCAGCCAAAAGGTGATAGATTTCTGAGAAGGCCTTCAGATAGTAGGCATCCTGAATCAGGTAATAGCGGAAAATGGCAGGTTCTAAATTCCCCTCTTGTAATTGTAAAATAAAGGGATGATGAAAGGAAGCCTGCCAAGCTTCCTTGGATAATTCCATCGCAATATCTGTAAATTCCATAATAACTCCTTTATAAAAATAGACTGGTTTGAAGCAATAAAAAGAACAGCAGGTAGATGAATATTGTCCTTTTAGGAATATAAAAAGTCCGATAGCTATTCTCCACCTGTGCATGTTCGTCATATCCATGCGCCGATAGAGCTCTCAGGTAAAGATGGCGCCACCTAAAGACTGTCATCAGAACCTTGCTGTAAATCAAGGGCGACCAAAAATGTAGTTCTTGACCGCGTAATAAGCAAGCTTCCTTGAGGGACTTGATTTCTTGCTGAATAAGGGGAAAGGAATTGAATACCACAATCAAGGCATAGGCCCATGACCGTGATAACCCCTTTTGAGCCAAGTACAAGAGAAGCTCTTTTAGTGAAATAGAGGAAATAAAGACAAGTCCGATACAAACTGTCACAAAGGCCCTCGTTCCAAGCATGACCGCCTGCGAAACATCTCCATGTAACTGAACTGCCCAGTAGTTGGCAAAGGATGGCAAAATGGCAAGTATGATCATCCAAGCTAACATTTTAAATCGACGGTAATAGAGCATAAAGAGAATACAGAATGCGACTACCGAAAGATTCAGAGCAATCGAAGGAATGAAAGATGTTTCCAAGGATAAAATCAGCAAGAAGAGACTGATAATCGGTGTCTGGGTTGCTACTTTGACCATACTATCTCACCTCCCTTTGAGCATTGCTACTCTGAGATGTGAGTGGTTTGGTAATTGTCACTGCTTTCACATGACTGAGACCCTGACTAGTCATCTCAATCCAATAATCAACCACAGAGATCAAGGGATCTAAACGATGGCTAATGATCAGAAAACTTCTTCCTTGATTTCTCTCCTCCACAATCCACTTGCAAAAATAATGGCAAGCTCTATCATCCAAACCTGCAAAAGGTTCATCTAGCAAAATCACTGAAGCCTTACTGGTCAAGATGGTCAAGAGCTGAAGAATTTTTTGCTGACCACCACTTAATTGATAGGGACTCTTATCGACTGCCTGCTCCAGATCAAAATATCGTAAAGCTTTAAAAATTCGCTGATTTCTTTCAGAATCAGGTCCATCTAATTGGAGCTCTTCTCGCAGACTGACTCTAATAAACTGTTTCTCAGCTTCCTGAACAACACCCGTCAGGTCATGATACAAACTCTTTTTCTTTTTTAGAACCGAACCCTTCCAAGTAATGCGTCCCTTATACTTTTGAAATTGAAGAATAGACCGAAAGAGGGTTGATTTCCCGACACCATTATCACCCAAGATACAGGAAATTCCTTGGTAAAATCTGAAATCAATAATCGAAAAGAGGGAGCGCTTATCCAGCTCACAAGTCATTCGATCCATATGTAACAATTCCGGGCTAGAAGCAACTTTCTTTGAAGCAACCTGTATCATCTCAGAGGAAGGGATTTGAAACACTTCCCTTAGTTGTCCGTCTCTTAGCTCCACCATATGGTCGATATAGGCTTCATAGTCTGATAAATCATGGTCGCACAGGATGACTGCCTTCCCATTAGAGGCTAACTCTTTTAGAATCTCCAATATCTCGATTCTGCTCTTGCGGTCAATGGAAGCGAAGGGCTCATCCAAGAGATAGACCCTAGGATTCATGGCAAAGAGGACAGCCAAAGCAGCCTTTTGCTTTTCCCCACCTGATAAGTGATGGATGGGACGGTGCAAGATCTTCTCACAGCGACATTGTAGAACCACCTCTGCTATTTTAGAATCAATTTCCTGAAGGTGATAGCCGATATTCTCCAAGGTAAAAATCAGCTCCTCAAACAAATTCTCCATGGTAAACTGATGATTGGGATTTTGAAAGAGAATACCAACCGTTTGGACACGTTCGATGATAGAAAGCTGACTGACTTCGCTCCCATCTATCAGTACTTGACCGCTATAGGGAAGAGAACTGACTTGGGCGATCATTTGAAAGAGACTCGATTTCCCTGAACCACTGCTCCCAACTAACAAGGTAAAGGCTTGCTCATGAAAAGTAAAATCAATCGGTTCCGAAAAAATTGGGGACTGAATCTCCCGTAATTCCAGACCCATCTATGCTTTTCCTCCAGTTGCAAACTGATGATAGAGTTTGACAATGGCACGAACCAAGATGGTACAGAAGAAATAAACAGAAATAAAACGTACCACAAGCAAGGAAAGGACAAACGGAAGGGAAAAGGCGTAGTAACCTAACTTAATGTATTCATAGACAAAGCTAACAAGCGTAATCCCAATACTATTGGCAGTTAGAGAGAGCCAACTCTCATAGCGATTCTTGGTTACGATAAAACCAAGTTCACTTCCCAAACCTTGAACCAAGCCAGACAAAAGAGCGCCTAGACCGAATTGGCTACCATAAAGGACTTCAGCAAGCGCAGCTAGTACTTCTCCAATCGTTGCACTTCCGACTCTCGGAACAAAGATGGCAGCAATGGGCGCAGCCATACACCAGAGACCGAAGAGGATTTCATTGGCAAAGGCCTGCAAACCAAGAGGTGTTAAGAGTAGGCTGAGAATATTATACACATATCCTGAACCAACGAAAACCCCACCAAAAAAGATAGACAAGAAAGCAAGCAAGATAACATCTTTTAACTGCCATTTTTTCAACATAAAAAACTCCTTTTTTATGTTGAAAAGTGGGGCACTCAAGGTGAGCTACCAAAAGGCTTTATATCACCTTCATCCAGTTTCGTAAAAGAAAAAACTCTAATTACAGATAGGAATTAGAGTTTAGCTTACAAGATTAGACCGTTCTTTTCGACATACGAAAAAAACATTTCACATTTCCCTTCGCCAGTCTTAACTGTATCAGGTTCAATGGGTATCATCTCAGCCTAAAGCACCCCAAATGTCTTTATTATTTAATTGTATGATTATTATAACACACATTTTATACTAGTTCAAGAAATTGAACTGGAAATACAGCCTTGCACTCTCAAAGACAGCAGATCTTTCTTGGGTTAGATAGATACCTATTGTTCACTCATTTCCCGAACAGTTTTTTCTATATTTTTTGCATACGATATTGCTGAAATGATTGAAACACCATCCATATTAGTCTTCATAATGTCTTTAATATGTTGCGTCTGTATCCCACCAATTGCAACTAAGGGCATTTGTGGCAATAGTTTTCTCATCAATTTAAGACCTTCATAACCTATAGCACCTCCAGCATCATCCTTTGACTGGGTATCAAATACAGGACCAACACCAACATAATCTACATATTCAACTTTTGACTGTTGAAATTCTTTCTCGTTTTTTATAGAAAGACCAATTATTTTATCTGGCATCAATTTTCTAATTTCATCAACTCCAAGGTCATCTTGTCCTACATGTACGCCATCAGCGTCAATTTCCATCGCCAAATCAATATCATCATTAACAATAAACGGAACATTGTATTTTTTACAAAGATCCTGTAGTTTAATTGCTACTTCGACTTTTTCTTTACCTTCTAAGGCTCCCTCACCTTTTTCACGAAATTGAAATAAGGTTATACCACCTTTTAAGGCTTCCTCAACGACTGTATATAGATTTTTTTCTTGGCAAGTAGTCGTTCCACAAATAAAATATAGTTTTAGTAATTCTTTATGAAACATCTTACTTCACTCTTTTGAATTCCTTTACATCTTCATCTGTAATCTCGTATAAGGCATTCATAAATTCAACTTTAAATGTTCCAGGAAGATGTCCATTTGGACGTTTTTCTGCCATTTCTCCAGCGATATTGTAAACCAACATTGCTGTTTCTAATGATTTCAATTCTTGACCTTTTTCAAGTCCGATAAAGCTTGCTACTACAGCACCTAATAAGCATCCTGTCCCAATGACTTTTGGCATCATGGCACTACCATTATGAATCGTTACCACTTCTCCATTTACCGCAATAGCATCCACTTCGCCTGTTACTACTATTGGAATATTGAACTTCTCATTTGCTGCTAGAGCAATTTCGTCAATATTATCTACTCCCGCACTATCTACTCCTTTAGATACCACATTTATCCCTACTAAAGAAGCAATCTCGCCAGCATTCCCCCTAATCGCAGCTAGTTTGTAATTGTTGATTAAATCATCTGCTACTTTTTTTCTATATTCTCCTGCTCCACAGGCTACAGGATCTAAAACTGCTGGGACATTATATTTCTCTGCAATTTTCAGAGCAGCTTGGTATAATTTCCAATTTTCATCTGTCAATGTTCCTATGTTTATTAATAAGCCACCAGCATACTTTAACAAATCCTCTAAATCTGCTGGAAACTCACTCATGGCTGGTGAGACACCCAGTGCTACTAATCCATTTGCTGTGAAATTTTTTACCACATCATTGGTGATGCAAATGACCAATGGTGCTTTTTCTTTTAATAATTTTAAACTTGTCATATTGAAATCCTTCCTTTACACTTTATACGATCTACTGATTTCGATTTATCTCTATCTTTCGTTAAGAAATTTTTCAGTTACATTGAATGATTTATACTCAATGAAAATCAAAGAACAAACTAGGAAGCTAACCGCAGGTTGCTCAANNTTGAGGTTGCAGATAGAACACCATACCTACGGCAAGGTGAAGCTGACGTGGTTTGAAGAGATTTTCGAAGAGTATTAACTCATCAAATTTGTAAATATCATGAGCCTTCTCTAGGCATCATAACCAATATCAAAAAAGGCTAATTCTAAAGCGACCGCTTGATTCCAGCGTTGCTGAAGCTCTGTCAAATCTTCTCGACCTTTTCCGACACGATTGAGTTCGTCAACCAGAAATTGAACCCACTCTGCAAAGAAAGGACCTCTGTGGAGATTGATCCATTCCGAATGAATATAGGCTTCAGGAAGAGCCAAAGCTTTAGAACCCCAGTCTAAATAGAGTCCTTCTGCAATGACCAGCATGACCAAAAGATGGGCATAGTCTGATGAAGCCACTGCCGAGTACATTAGATTCTGAAAGGCTTTTGTTACAGGGTGCAAGCTCACTTCTAGATAGTCATTCTCAGATACGTTTAACTCTTTGAAAGCCTTTTGGAAATAGCCATCTTCATCTGCTTCAAGAAAGCCTAGTTGTTTGGCAAAACGAAGCTTGGATTCAAGCTGGTCTGCGTGGGCTACGCAGGAACCCAACATGGATAAAAAGGCATCAAAGAAGTGATAATCTTGAATCAGGTAGTCTTTTAAGGCCTTATTCTCAATTGTCCCTGCAAAAAGTTCCTTAACAAAACGATGATTGATTGCAGCCTGCCAATCCTTCTGACTGCTTTTTAATAATTCTCCAACAGTCAAACCTGGCTGAAATGCATAAACCTGTGTTTCCATATTTACTTCTCCTCTCTTTACTTGTTAGTAATTAATAAAACACCAAGAAATACCAAGTAAAATCGTAATTCCACTTGATCCTTTTAAAGCACATCGAGGGCATTTACAGAGAGCTACCTAAACAAGCCTATCCAGTTTATATAAACAAAAAACTCCAATTACAATCAAGAATTAGAGTTGACTTACAAGATTAGACCGTTCATTTCACCATACGAAAAAAACGGTTCACATTTCCCTTCGCCAGTCTTAACTGTATCAGGTTCAATGGGTATCATCTCAGCCTAAAGCACCCCAAATGTCTTTATTATTTAATTACTAGACCATTATAACAGAAATTGAAAGCCCTAGCAAGATATTTGACCGAAAAATATCTTTATATAGTTTTTTATAGCGATTTATTCTTCCAATACACGAGTCATAACCACCCGTGA
>NZ_VMNC01000039.1:0-29595 GCF_013277505.1 Streptococcus sp. k-378
ATTTCTCTATACACATCCCGTGTATGGAGCTTTTTTATAAGCAATTCAATTTAATACTCTTCGAAAATCTCTTCAAACCACGTCAGCTTCGCCTTGCCGTATGTATATGTTACTGACTTCGTCAGTTTTATCTGCAACCTCAAAACTGTGTTTTGAGCTGACTTCGTCAGTTTTATCTGCAACCTCAAAACAGTGTTTTGAGCTGACTTCGTCAGTTTCATCTACAACCTCAAAACAGTGTTTTGAGCTGACTTCGTCAGTTTCATCTACAACCTCAAAACAGTGTTTTGAGCATCCCGCAGCTAGTTTCCTAGTTTGCTCTTTGATTTTCATTGAGTATTACTTCATTTTCTTCTGAAATGGAGTTGTTACCCAGTCTATGCTATTGAAAATACGCCAAAACTTCTAAGGGTTTGTGGGCGATATAATCAGGCTGATAGTTGAGCAAATCTGCTTGCTCTCCAAATCCCCAAGTGACGGCCAATTTCTGAATGCCTGTTTCTTGAGCTCCAAGCATATCAAACTTGGTATCTCCGATGATGATGGCTTGTTGAGGGACTAGTTGATGTGTCTGCAAGGCCTGGCGAATGACATCTGCCTTATGAGGTGCTTCAGGGCTGGAACCATAGATGCCATCAAAGAAATGATGGATTCCCAAGTTTTTAGTCATGTCTTGAGCGATTGGAGTATTTTTTGTCGTGGTGATGTAGAGTGGATAACTGCTTGATAACTCCTCAAGCAAGTCTACAGTCTGAGGAAATAGTTGAGCTTCATAGATGCCTTTTGCCTTGTAGTAAGAACGATATATCTGCACAGCCTCAGCGATTTGTTCTTTGGGCAGGCAGGTCGCAAAACTACTTTCGAGGGGCGGTCCCATAAAACCACGAATCGTTTTGGCATCAGGGCTAGGCACCCCCAGCTCCTTAAAGGTATGGGTAAAGGCATTGTGAATTCCGATAGAACTGTCGACGAGGGTTCCATCCAGATCGAAAAAAATCGCTGTGATAGAGGTCATGGTTTCTCCTATTTGATAAACTTATTCTCCGAAAATTTCTTTTTGGAGGCGACGACCAGTAGGGGTGGTAGCGAGTCCACCTTCAGCTGTTTCACGAAAGGCAGTTGGCATGCTTGCTCCTACTTGGTACATGGCATCGATCACTTCATCCACAGGGATTTTAGATTCGATACCTGCCAAGGCCATGTCTGCTGCGATGAAAGCAAAGCTAGCTCCCATGGCATTACGTTTGACACAGGGAACTTCGACCAAACCTGCAACAGGGTCACAGATGAGGCCTAGCATATTTTTAATGACAAAGGCAATAGCTTGACTGGCCTGATAAGGTGTTCCACCTGCAGCCAGAGTCAAGGCAGCAGCACTCATAGCAGAGGCTGAACCAACTTCAGCTTGACAGCCACCTTCAGCACCTGAGATGGAGGCATTGTTTGCGATGACTAGTCCAAAGGCACCAGCAGCAAAGAGGAAATCCAATTGTTGCTCGTGGCTGAGGTTTAATTTTTCAATAGCAGCAGTGAGAACGGAAGGGAGACAACCGGCACTTCCTGCGGTAGGAGTAGCGCAGACCAAGCCCATTTTAGCATTGTGTTCATTGACTGCGATAGCATTTCGGGCAGCAGAGAGAATCGTGTAATCTGACAGAGTTTTTCCGTTTTTGATGTAGTGGTCCAATTTGGCAGCATCTCCACCTGTCAGGCCACTACGAGATTTATTTTCATTGAGGCCAAGTTGGACAGAGGCTTTCATGACTTCCAGATTGCGTTCCATGAGAAGGAAGACTTCTTCACGTTCGCGACCGGTCAATTCAAACTCTGTTGTAATCATGAGTTCTGCGACATTTCCTTGAAAGTCCAGATCTGCTTGCTCGACCAATTCTTTGATAGAATAAAACATGCTTCCTCCTATTTAAAGAAATTGACATTGTGGAGATGAGGGATTTTTCGAATTTCTTCGATAGCCTCATCACAGTTGCGACTGTCAACTTCGATAATCATAATGGCTTTTTCACCAGCTTTTTCACGAGTGACATTCATCTGGGCGATATTGATACCATAGCGGGAAAGCGCCTCTGTTACAAGAGCAATCATGCCTGGAATATCTTGATGAACGATGATGATAGTCGGTGTATTCATATTGAGAGAGACGGCAAAACCATTGAGTTCGGTTACCTGAATATTTCCTCCACCGATAGAAATACCAGTCACGCTGATGGTCTTGTGGACATTTTTGACGGTAATTTTAGTGGTGTTGGGGTGAGGGGCATTGCTGTCTTTCTGAATGGTCCAGACAATCTTGATACCACGCTTGTGGGCAATCTCCAGACTGTTTGGAATTTCAGGATCATCTGTATCCATGCCTAAAATACCTGCAACAAGGGCTAGGTCTGTTCCGTGACCACGATAGGTCTTGGCAAATGAGTTAAAAAGTTGGAATTCAACTTCTGTCGGAGTATCATCAAAAATGGAAGAGACAATCTTCCCAATACGAACAGCACCAGCGGTATGGCTACTAGATGGGCCAATCATAACTGGTCCGATGATATCAAAGACAGATTGAAAACGAAGTGATTTCATCAGTTTCCCCTTATAAAAATTCTTATCTCTATTATATCAAAGAATGAGGGTCTTGACTTTAATTGTGGATGAAAACCTTTCTAATACCTCAAATAGCATAAAAATAGTATCTTTTATGACAAAAAACACCTTATCTAGGGAAATAAAAAATAATTTTGTAATATTTCTACATAAAAGTGTCAAGAAACGGTAATATTTAAAGGGTATGATAGAACTATAGAAAGAAGGAGAATTTTCGAATATGAAATCAACAACTAAAAAGATTAAAACAACTCTTGCAGGAGTAGCTGCCTTGTTTGCAGTATTTGCTCCATCATTTGTATCTGCTCAAGAATCATCAACTTACACTGTTAAAGAAGGTGATACACTTTCAGAAATCGCTGAAACTTACAACACAACTGTTGAGAAATTGGCAGAAAACAACCACATTGATAACATTCATTTGATTTATGTTGGTCAAGAGTTGGTTATCGATGGCCCTGTAGCTCATGCTACAACACCAGCGCCAACTACTTATGCAGCACCAGCTGCTCAAGATGAGGCTGTTTCAGCCACAGTGGCAGAAACTACAGAGGTAGAGGAAGAAACTCCAGTAGTAAGCGAAACAGTAGCAGAAGAAACTGTTGCTTCAACTGTAAGCGAATCTGAAGCAGAAGCCAAAGAATGGATTGCTCAAAAAGAATCAGGCGGTAGCTACACAGCTACAAACGGACGTTATATCGGACGTTACCAATTGACAGATTCATACTTGAACGGTGACTACTCAGCTGAAAACCAAGAACGTGTAGCAGATGCCTACGTTGCAGGACGTTACGGTTCATGGACAGCCGCTAAAAACTTCTGGCTTAACAACGGCTGGTATTAAGAACTAACGAACAGAATAATATGAAAAGGTCGAGGAAATCCCTCGACTTTTTATATTTTCTTCGGTTGATAATAGATCTCTACTTCTTTTTTGAGATGAGACAGCATAGAAGTTTCCTCGGTTATCTCCAGAAGAGAGAAACCTTTTTGGATAAGTTTAGAATCGTCTGTACAAATCCCAATACGGACATAGCAGATAGCAAGCCTATCGTAGCTTTTCTTGTTCTTGGCGTCCTCTAGTAAAGTATAGCAGATTTGTTGACACATATTTTTGTCTTGATTGTATAAGTAAAGGGTGGAAAGGTTGAGTAGGATTGCCATTCGTAAGTCATATAAATGTTGGTAGTTTTTATAGACTTCCAAGCGTTGCAGGATTTTTCCAGTAATGAGATGGAGGTGATCAATGGGAAAGCTGAAAAGGATGGTATTGAGGATTTTTAGATCATTTTCATACCATGTATCTTGTTTTTCAATTTTTTCCCAAAGTTTTGTGACAGTCTGTTTCACTTGGTCTGACAGTTGCTCTGTACCATGTTGACGGATATGAATGACAACTTCCAGCATATCCCTGATTTCTTCTATGGGCAGGTCGTGGTGGGTTTTGAGATAGTCTTGGCATTTTTGAAATAGTTTTTCGAGTTCACTAGTCCCTAGGGTTGAGCTCATATTGAGATAGGTTTGCATGATTTCTGTTCGTTGGCTCGGTTGATAGAGGTGGCAGATATAGTCAAACTCTTCAAAACTCATATTGATTTGACGGAGAAGAAATTCCATATTTTCATATTTGGGAGTTGCCTTGCCACTTTCAATTTTTGATAGGCTGGTTCTTGAGAGAACCTCCCCACAGACCTCTTCTTGGGTCAATCCTTTTGACTCACGTATTTCTTTATAGACTTTTCCGAAATCATAACGCATGGGCTTTCTCCTTTTCGTGAAAAAAGTTAACAAATAATAAAATCCTGTTAAAAATATTGTATCATAATACCAGGAATAGTAAAAAAGAAAACTAAAATAATGTGTGAAAAAAGTTAACTAATTTTAAAATAGAATAAAGAAGAGGTATACTATAGATACAAAATATAGATAGGAGGAAAAAAGTATGAATAAAAAAGTTTTTCGCTTTTTAGTTGTTCTTGCTTTCTTATTTAGCATTGCTACGGTTTTCCCATGGAAATGGCCGATATAATGCGCTAGTTGCAAAAATGAAAGGAAGATGAGTCCAATGGATTATTTAGTAATTACATAAGATTTTCTGTGAATGTTAATTTCGTTTTAAGGTAGTTATTCTATAAATTTGAATTCATTATAATTTTGATTTTTAGTTTATCATATTTGGTTTCACAGGAAGTATATCATATCCCAAATTAAAGAAAACAACACAATACAACATGTTTTTCATTTTGTATTGTGTCGTAAGTGGAGCGAAAGGATTGGATTGTAATAATGAAAAAACTAGATACTAAAACAAAGTTATTTGCAAGTATATGTGCTACGTTAATGATTGGTGCAATGGCTGTCTCTGCTAGAGAAATTTCGGACTACGATATGATTATGCCGAGATTCGGAGGTCGTACAGTGACTGACTCATTATATAAAACAAATCAATCAAGAGGAGTAAATAATAATACATCAATCGGTGGTGGTTATACAATGCACTGTGCTATTTTTAGAGGTGACGCTCAAATGACACGTACATATTCTGCAGGCAGTGGAGATAGGATTTATTTGAATTATAATAGTCCATCAGATGCAGAAGGATCTAATCTTAGATTGGGTGGATGGACAGGGTTCGCAACATATGTTAAAGTTCAAACCAGCGGTTCGTGGAGTCCTGATGAGTATTAAGAGCTAGAATATAGGTTTGTATATTTGGGGGTGAGCATGTTCGCTCATCCCATTTGTTTTATAGGAGAGAAGTATGGATTACAAGGTCAGTATATTTTTAAAAGGGATGAAAAATAAGCAATTCTTTTTAGCAATATTAATTATTTTAACTTCTATGATATTTTCTGTAAGTGCATTTATTGAAGAGGGGATGGAGTATTTTTTTAATCATGATTATATTGTGGTATTTTTACAAGGTTATAATGGTGATAGGTCGTTGTTAATAGTTTTGGCACCTCTTATTGCAACAATTCCTTTTGCGTCACAGCATATCGAAAATAGAAAAAGTGGAATAATGAAATATATTATATCAAGGATGGGATATAAACAGTATTTTAATTCTATTTTTATAATCAATGGATTCATATCATTTACAACATTTATTTTTGGAATGTTATTATTCTTGATAATGTCAATTTTATTTTTTAATAGAAGTATAAATATGGATGCTTATTATGCAATAACAAAAGTTTCTATTTATGAATCAGCAGTGAGGACATCCCCGTTATTTTATGTAGTAATAATCATTTTACATTGTTCCTTTGTTGGCGTTGCATATAGTAGTGTTGGATTGGCGATGTCATATTTTATTAAGAGCAAATTTGTTGCATGGTTATCCCCATTTATTTTAACGACAATAGGATCATTGTTTGCTATGTTTTTAGGTCTTACTAAAATTGAACCAATGGCAATTTTTGATGTTTCAAGAGTAAAAGGAATAAGCATAATATTTGTTTTTGTATATTTGATACTTGTAGTAGTAATATCATATTGGATGTCGTATAAAAAATTTAAAAGGGATATAGAAACTGATGAAGAAATTTAAAGAATTAAAAAATAAAGAAGATTTTTATATAGGTTTTATATATTTATTAGTGGCTTTTGCTATATTAGCAAATTTTAGTCAGCTGATAGTATTGAAATATAAATTTGGGAATTTTCATTTTGGTGAGCTGATTCTTATCATGTTTAATGATTCCTATACTGGATATTTCACATTTCCGTTTTTATTAGCTTTCATAATGATGCTACAAAGCCCAGTTGAACAAAATATATTTTTTGTACTAAGTAGGTATTCAAGTAGAAATGATTTTTATAGAAATAAGCATTTCAAAATTTTGAAAAGTGTGATTTATTATGTGGTTAGTATTTGTATATTTTCCACTATAGTAGGAATAGGAGATTCTAACTTTGGCATCGGCATTTCAACAGCCACAAAAAAATTTTCAGAAACGTATTTATTTGGAAATTTTGAAACGAATATCGTAATTTATGAGATAGGGAAGATAATAATTTTACAAGGATTGTTGCTATATTTCTTTTCCCTGCTCCATGCACTTTTAACACAGTTTAGAATATCACAATCGTTAGTATTTGTTATCTATACGGGCACTTTGATTGTAATGGCGGGTTCAACATTGGGCTTGTTAGGAGAACATCTGAGACCATTTTCATTGTTTTCTATTTCCGGTTCAGTATATGGTTACGGTATAAATTTCATTGGTAGATGTGGGATATTGGTATTTGTTGATGCAATGTTAGTTCTATTAAATTTTAAAATATTTGAAAATAAAGATATTACATTACCTAAAGGAAGTAAGCAGTATCAAGATGAGTAAGGAGTTGAAACGTATGGATTGTATAAAAGTAGATCATCTTTCAAAAACATTTGGGAAAAAGTGTGTTATAGATGATGTTAGTTATGTTTTTGAATCAGGTAAAATATATGGAATTATAGGAACCAATGGATGCGGGAAAAGTGTATTATTTAAAATGATTTCAGGACTAATGAAACCTACTACGGGTAAGATTACAGTTGGAAGTGTAATTGTTGGTGAAAATGGCTCTATGCTACTTGATGTAGGCTTACTTATTGAACATCCAGGATTTTTGTCTAGTCTAACTGCATTAGAGAATTTAGAGCAATTAGCTACAATCAAAAATAAAATTACTAAGAAAGAGATTGAGGAAGTATTGAATAAGGTAGATTTATATCAGGATAAAGATGTAAGAGTAAAAAATTATTCATTAGGTATGTTACAAAGGTTAGGGATTGCCCAAGCATTGATGGAAAATCCTAAGATTTTACTCCTAGATGAACCATTTAATAGTATGGACTATGAAGGTGTAGAAGAACTTAGAAAAATAATTAAGAGTTATGCTCGAAAGAATCATATTACTATGTTGGTCACATCTCACAATAAAGAGGATATTGAAGTATTATCTGATATTGTTCTTGAATTGAAAAATGGTAAATTAGTTGAGATATCTAACTTTTAGTAATGGTAGGTGGCTAACTTTATTATAGACCTTTCCGAAATCATAACGCATAATTTTCTCCTTTTCGTGAAAAAAGTTAACAAAGAATAAAATCCTATTAAAAATATTGTATCATAGTAATATAAAAAGTAAAAAAGAAAATTAAAATAAGCTGGGTGTAATTTTAATATGGGGTTAATGAGTACTATGATGTAACTAGAAAAGGGGTGGAAAAATGTTTAAAAATAAGGAGCTTTTTCGAGTAGTCATGATATTTGTGATAGGAATTATCCTAATTTTAATGACACCCGTCTTATTTAAAGTTATGATGGACCTATTTTCAAAATAAATAGGCCTCTGTTTTAGGCGGAGTCGTGAATCAGGAGGTTAAGCGATGAACTACAATTTAAAATATATCTTATCAGGAATATTTGTCCTAGTCTTTATAGGTTTCCTAGTCTGGATGCGTTATTTTAATCAGAGGAAGGAAGAAGAGCATTCGGATGTGTCTTTTGAAACGAGGTTGGATAGTGAGGTCAAGAACTTGTATAAACAACTAGGATTGGGTGAGGAGCCTCATTATTTCTTAGCATATCGCTACCTACATCCCTGGTTTGATTTGGCGATTTTACCACCAACAGTTGAAATTTTCTTAACTAAAATAGCGCTGGTGATGGTAACTCCAGATGAACTACTGATAAGAAATCTTGGGAATGGGATGACTTTCACAAGTGAGCATCATCGTGATTTGCGGCAAGGACTTATCCGCATTCCAAAATCAGAGATGAAAGAATTTGAGATTCGTAACTGGAAAAAATTTTTTGTATTTGGCGATTTTTTGACAATTAAAACAAGCCAACATAGCTATTATTTACAGGTTAGAGATGATGGACTTCAAAAAGGAAGTCTTTCTACCAAACATTTCTCCGACTTGAAACGACAAGATTTTCTCGGATTATTAACAGATAAACGGACATTCTGATAGATAATTGCCCTAGTTGTTTATTGTAAACTTTACAAATTTGGCTTGTAATTTTTTTATAAAATTCACTTCAATTACTTGACAGTTATTATATTTTCGCTTATAATATAGATAAAAGGATGGGATAGGAGTTTAAAAATTTGAAAACGCTATCCATGTTGTTTATTGGGCTGATTCTTGAGTAATAGTTAGAGTGTGCTTAATACTACTCTGGTTGTTCAAAGACCTGATACAGAAGAGAACTATTCTCCTAGTTAAGAGTAAGTTCGTTGTTTAAAAATGAAATGAGATAGAAGGAAGGTGAGTCCAATGGACTACGATACTTGTTGATAAATTACTATAGCTGTTTCTACGGAATAGCTCTCGATAATAGGAGAAATAAATCATGAGAAAATTAGTTAAAATTGGTGTTGCATCTTTAATGGTATGTAGTATACTTGCTTCTACAAGTGTTTTGGCAGTATGGGTTGATGGTGGTCAATGGAACTATGGAGTAGGATGGTCAGGAAATTTTGGTTATTCTGATTATTTACATTCTACTCGCTCTCATACAGCAACTGTTAAAGATGGAAATAAATTCTCTAAGGATCGTGCAGAAGCTGAGGCATGGGCTCGGGCTTCAATCTTCAAATTCCCACCAACGGGAATGGAATATTTCTATGGATTTTAATTAAAATTCTCCCTCCCCTTTTGGAGAGGGAGTTTCTTTACGGGAGGTATCTCTATGAAAAAAATCAGTCATCTTTGTATGCTCCTGCTCTTGCTGTGTACTACGTTTTTTGTCCTGAATGTAAATGTTACACGAGAAATAGTGCGGATTCAGGAGATGGGCAAGACAATTTATTCATTTGACTTGTACTTGAAAGATGTCACTAAACCGACAGAAACGATTCTCCAGTTTTTTGAAGAGGTTGCAAGCCAAGACAAGGTCTCTATTATCAAAGTAGATAATGGCGATGAGGTCGTCAAGGCTGGTGTTTTTGATAAGGAAACCTTCCCCTATCAGGAGTTCGGTCTGACTTCTCTTGATTTTTCAAAGAATGAGAAGGGAGTCTACAGTAACCAGAACCTTCCCAATAATCTAGGAACCATTCCCACCTTTTTAAAGGTGAAACTCATTCGACTCCAGACCTTCCAATCTTATATTGAGGATAAATCCCATACTGTAAATGGACGCTACATGATTACCTCCAGCAAAGAGATAGATCGTGATACCATTCTACAAAAGTGGAGTGATTTTTTCCAGATAGATAAGACGATTTTATTAGAACCCACTTACCGAAGTCAGGTTGGAGTGCTAAATCAAGATTTGTTACTATCTATCATTATCTTTATCTTGGCAATCTTGCTTGTGATTTTAATGACAGTTTATCAGCCGATGATGGAGATGAAACGAGTGGGGGTTCAAAAGTTACTTGGTTTTCAAAGCAGGGCGATTTTAGCTGGTTTTGTAAAGACTAATTTTTATCTTCTCTTGGGTGGAAGTCTTGTCATTGACTTGGGACTATTTTTAGTGCTGGACTACAGGCCAAAACTTTTGTTTCCAAGTTTACTCTTATCCCAATTTCTGCTTTTACAGTTGTATTTGTTCATCAGTTGGCTGACCTACCTGATGATTCAGAAAATGACAGTCAGTTCCATGTTGAAAGGTTTTTCATCTGTCAAACTTGGTCTCATCTTTAATTATGTGATGAAAATAGGGACAACTATTTTACTGACGGCCTTACTGATTGGGGTAGGCAAAAGTCTAGAACAAGAAAATAAAGAACTTGCTTATCAGCAACAGTGGGTAAGCCAAGGCAATTACCTGACCTTAGAAACCTTCAAACTCAATGATAACCTGTGGCAAGAAGAGCTAGCAGGTTCAGGGAAATCTACAGATTATTTCTACCAATTTTATCAAGATTTGCTAGCAAAAATACAAGTAAACTATGTGCGAAGTGCGAGTCTTTCTATCAAACCAGTCATCAAAGCAGAACAAGTGCAGCAGTACCAACTGCCTGATAAGGTAGATGTTTACTATGCAAATAGCAATTTTCTAAAGAGCAAGGGATTCAAGTTACCAGATACCAGCACTAAAAAAGTTATTTTGATGCCAGCCAGTGCCAAAGGACAAGAAGGCAAGAATCAGTTCTTGGGAAAATCCATCGCCTATCTTTCTATGAGGTATGAAGAACAGCAAAAGCAAAGGGTAGAAGATATGGATGTAGAAATTGCCTACTATGAAGGAGATTGGTCTTTCTTCCCTTATAATAATGAGCGAAAGGAAAATCTCCACAATCCAATCATTAGTCTGGTAAATGATCAAGACATGATGTGGGAAGAAAAGACTCACTTGTCAACGACAGGTTTAAACAACCCTATGAAAGTTGAAAATACGGAACAAAATCAAAAAGTGATCACAGAGTTAGTCGATAACTTATCTGATGGTAGCTATTTAAAATTTTCATCGATTCAAGCAATTCAAGAGGAGATAGTTGATACTTATCGGGATTCTGTTCGTAATTTTAACGTTCTTTTTGCCTTATTTGCTCTTCTCAGTATGATTGTCTCCTACTTTTTACTCGTTACTACTTTCTTGTTGAAGCGCAGGGATATCATTACCAAGAAGTTTATGGGGTGGAAACTGGTCGATCGCTACCGTCCTCTCCTCGTTCTGCTCTTGCTGGGCTATAGTCTCCCTCTTCTAGTCTTGATTTTCTTTGCCCATGCGCTCCTGCCACTTCTACTGTTTGCAGGTTTTACATGTTTGGATATACTATTTGTGCTAGCCTTGGCTTCTAGGATGGAGAAAAGAAGTTTAGTAGAGTTATTGAAAGGGGGCATCTTATGATTGAGTTGAAAAATATTACCAAAACCATTGGGGGAAAAGTGATTTTGGATAACTTGTCTCTCAGGATTGATCAGGGAGATTTGGTAGCCATTGTTGGCAAGAGTGGTAGTGGTAAGTCAACCTTGTTAAATTTATTAGGTTTGATAGATGGTGATTATAGCGGACGGTATGAGATTTTTGGTCAGACAAATCTAGCGGTCAATTCTGCCAAGTCACAAACAATAATCCGTGAACATATCTCTTATCTATTTCAAAATTTTGCCCTGATTGATGATGAAACGGTCGAGTACAATCTCATGCTGGCGCTGAAATATGTGAAATTGTCTAAGAAAGACAAACTCAAAAAGGTGGAAGAGATTTTAGAGAGAGTAGGTTTGTCAGCTACTTTGCACCAAAAGGTCTCCGAGTTGTCTGGTGGCGAACAACAACGAATTGCAGTTGCTAGAGCCATCTTAAAACCCAGTCAGCTGATTTTAGCCGATGAACCAACAGGTTCTCTGGACCCTGAAAATAGAGATTTGGTCTTGAAGTTTCTCCTAGAGATGAATCGAGAGGGGAAAACAGTCATTATTGTGACCCACGATGCTTATGTAGCCCAACAATGTCATCGCGTCATTGAATTGGGCAAGGGGGAATGAGTTAGTTCTGCTTATTTTGACTGAGTGAATACTAAATTGTCAAATTAAGTTAGATTTTTCATGTAACTCAGAAAAACTTGGTAGGGTGATTGATAATTCGATGATTTCCTAGGAATTCTATTTATTGAGTATAGGTCATTTATGTTAGTTTCTTTCAGACAAATGTGGTGTTTATCTGAGCCTAACATAGATGGCTTTTTCTGTCTAGTTTAATTTTACAAATTGGGTCTCTCAATCTCAAAAGTGCATAGAATACTCATTACCATTACTTGAAAATTTGATAATCTTAAAGTAATTATAAGGAGGAATTACTATGTCAGCAATTACAGATAAATGGATAAAACTATTTAATAATGTCAATAATTCTCAGGAGTTAGATACATTTTTAAAGAATGTTTCAGGGAAAGGGCTCAATGAATGGGAACAACTATATAATGACTATGATGAAAGTAAAGATTTATTTATTGAAGAAGCGCTAGAACAAGGTGAATGGATGTTATATACTCCACAGCAAAGGCTTAAGACTAGAATCAATTGGTTAGATTTATATAAACCATTGTGTTATAAATATGTCCAAAAAATTTATAGCATTGTTGAAACTAAGAATTATATTTCTGATAAACAGACTTTTATAGAAGGTATTGAAACATATTTTTTTGAGATTTGTATGAATATTAGTTATCGTACAGTTGTTTTAGAAATTAATGATTTACGCAGAAATTCAAAACTTCTGGGGGAGAGTAGTGAGGATAGATATAAATACTATATAGACACTTTATTACGAGATAAAGAATATATTGTTGATTTTTATAAAAGATATCCAATGTTATATGAGGTATTAGATCAAAAATTAAAAAATATAAGTTTTTATATTCAAGAAATTTTAAATAATTTAGAAGACGACATTCAAGATATTCAGAATTATTTTAAAGTATCGAATTTACAATTATCCAAAATTAATTTTAATGCAGGTGATACTCATTCTAAAGGCAAGACAGTTTGTATATTAAATTTCAAAGATAAGGATATTGTGTATAAACCTCGTAATATGATATTGGATGTTAATTTAAAATTATTTGCAGAAGAATTTGAAAAGACATTTGGAATCTCGAATACATTATTTATCCCTAAGACTTTAACTAAGAAAGGATATAGCTATGTAGAAATGATTGAAATTCAAGAATGTTCTACTTTAGAAGATGTAAAAATATATTTCGAAAATATGGGGAAAATTCTAGCATTTTTACATTTGTTTGGTGCCAAAGATTATCATGGAGAAAATGTATTAGCATCTGGGAGATTTCCTTATTTGATTGATAATGAAACAATTCTTCATTTTAGTGAAAATGAGACAATTAATACATCTATACATAAAATGTATGACTTTGTAGCTAACTCAGTATATAGTACAGGTATTTTGCCAATGACGCTATATTCAATTAATAATAACAAAGGAATGGAAATAGGTGCATTAAATTCTGGTGCAAGAAGAGAATCTCCCTATTTAACACATCAGCTGTCTAATGTTGGCACTGATGAAATCAGAATTGAAAAAGTTTTTAAAGAGGTTGGAAGCTTTCCCAGTACTGTTAGATACGAGGGTGAGAATGTCTCTTGTTCTAATTATTTACCTCAAGTTCAACAGGGATTTGAAGAGATTTATAGAATTTTTGTTGATAATAAGTCAGTTATCTCAAAAATGATTAAGAAATATTTTAATAATTGTGAAACGAGATACATTTATAGAAATACCAATATATATGTACAGTTGCTAGAGACTAGTCATCACCCAGAACTCTTAAAAAATCGTTATGATTTTGAAATGTATTTTCTTAGATTATGTGAATATGGTGATATTTCCAATGAATTTGATAGTAAAATGATTCATGATGAGATTAATCAATTGAAAAATGATGATGTCCCAATTTTTTATTCCGATTCATCTAATAATAATATTTCAAATGGAGTTAAGGAATATATTTTATCACTTGAGGGCGAAAGTATTGTAGAGAAAATTTTAAATAGAATAAAAATAGCATCTACTTCAAACTTAGTTCGTCAGAAGAGAATTATTAATATGTCTTTTATGGGGACCGAATTATTTGTAAAAAATATTGAACCTTCTAAAAGAAAAGATCTTGGAAGAGAATTATTTGTAAAAAGACTATTATCTAGTAGGTTTGAACATAATGGCGAAATTAGCTGGTTAGCAATGCTAGCTATGGATAAAAATTATGATATATCACCTATGAAGTATGATTTATATTCAGGTACAGCAGGCATTTTACTTGGAATCAATAGTTTAAAAATCAAGGAGTTAGAAGAACTTTTTCCTGGAGTAATGAAATACACTGTTAACTACATAAAGGATTTTAGTTCTGATATTACATATCAAAATGTTGGAGCTTTTACCGGAATTTATGGCTATCTATATGCATTGTGTGTATTAAAGGAGAGTAATAAAGATATTCCTTTGGAGATTGAAACATGTATCTTTGAAACCATTTTTAGAACTAAAGATATAGTTTCAAATTTAGATAATTTAGATATTATCGGTGGGATTTCTGGTATTTTAGGTGTTTTATTGAAAGTCAATAGTACATTTAAAGGAAATTTAGATATATTAAATTTGACAGATAAGTTGATGAAACTAATTGTTCAACGTCTGCTTAAAATATATGCCGAAGAAGGGGTATGGATTTCAGAAGATCCAGGGTATGCTCACGGGAATTATGGTGTAATTGTTCAGCTATATAAATATAGTTTAAGTTTAAGTACAGATTCAAATATTAGAAAAATGATTATTCAGTGTGTACAAGACTATTTAAGGAAAGAGAGAGAGGAACTAAATCCCAATAAAGTTCTAAAAGTAAGAAAAAATGCTAAATACTACTCCTGGTGTAATGGTATTGTTGGTATTGTAAAAGCTAAGCATTATTTGTTAATTAATGGGTTATCAGATAAGTTGTTATCGGAAGAAGTGGAGTATTACAGCAGAGATATACTAATTAATGGATTAAATTTGGATAATTCAATTTGTCATGGGAATGTGGGTAATTTGGTGATTTTGGATTCAATTTTACCTGTTCAAACTAATCAATTTGAAAATGAGATACATCAGGAAAGCAATCAATATTTATTAGAAAAAATGACCTATGAAACTGATGATTGGGGTGTTTTGACAGGTGAAATGGGAATATTGATGGCTAATTATAAGGCGGGTAGAAAATGTCTTAATGAATTGCTATTATTAAATTAAGGAGGAATGTAATGAAGAGAAGAGTACCATTTATAGAACAGCATCAAAAAACAGAGTGCGGTTTATGTTGTGTAGCAATGGTATCAAGTTATTTTGATCATGAGATTTCTGTCAAAGATTTACGTAATATTCAGGAAACAGGAAGGGATGGAACAAATTTTGGAAACTTAATTGATATATTAGAAAATATTGGATTTTCTATTAAGTCGTTTCGTTATCCCAAAGAACAAATTGAAAATTTCTCTAAAATTTTGACTCCAGCAATTGCCTTATGGCAAAGTAAACATTTTGTAGTAATTGAGAAGGTAAACGAAAAATTTGTATGGGTTGTCGATCCAGAACTTGGTAGAATTAGATATAGTTTGGAAGAATTTTCAGAAGGTTTTTCAGAGTATCTAATCAGTATAGTAGATAGTTCACAAGTATCTAGGAGAAAGAGTAAAGAAAACTTTCAAGTAGTTTATAAACAGTTGTTAAAAACTTGGCCATATTTTATTCCATTGCTTTTTTTAACACTAGGTAGTTATGGAGTAAATTTTATTTTTCCTCTATGGATGCAACAAATTTTAAACGAAGTCTCAAAGGGAGTTTTTATTAAACAATTCGATTTATTACTTAGATTCTTAGTTTTTGTCTCCATATATTTTATTATCATGTTGTGCCAGAGATATTTTGCAATTATATTGACAAGTGCTATTGATGAGCGACTAAACAATAATGTGATAAGTAATCTCTTTAAGTTACCTTATAAATTTTTTTCTACTAGAAGTAGCGGAGATTTAATCTACTCAATAAATGGTTTGTCTAGAATCAGACAGTTATTTACAAATCAGTTTATACTTGGGATTTTAGATATAGGGTTTGCTATTTGCATTTTAATCTATTTTGCTAGATTTAATTATATTATATCCTTATTAGCTGTTCTATTGTTTTTTTTGAATCTTTTTATATTATTCTTGACCAGACAGAGTTTAGAACAAAGAAATAAGTCATTTATAATTTCTCAAAATGACTTACAGAATAAACAGATTGAAATGGTTTATTCTATGATGGGAATTAAAATGGAAGGTTTTGAAGACCAGACATATAAGCAGTGGAAGAGTTTATTTGATAAAAATATATATAGATATAAATGTAGTGAAATTTTTTCAGGATTTGTGAATTCGTTATTTACTATTATCACATTTATTTCACCTTTTATATTGCTGTTTGTTGCTTTACAATCAAATAGTAGTGTTGGTATAGGAAGTGTATTTGCACTTTATTCTTTAAGTACTCTTTTATTCAGTAAAACTAATAATATTTTTGAAACAGTAGTATCATTTTACAATAGTAAAACGTTTTTAGCTAGGATAGTTGAAATTTTAGAAGAAGACATGGAGGAAAATGGAGAATTAAAATTTGATTTAAAAGGCGATATTGAATTAAGAAATGTATCATTTTCATATACAAAAGATAGTAAAAAGGTTTTAGAAAATATTTCTTTAGAAATAAAACAAGGAGAGCAGGTTGCAATTGTCGGATCATCTGGTTCTGGGAAAAGCACTCTATCTAAGTTATTAATTGGTCTATATCCAGCAAGTTCAGGAGAAATATTGTTTGATAATATAGATTATGATAAATTTGAGAAAAAATACTTACGTCAACAAATTGGAATTGTACCTCAAGATATGACACTCTTTAATAAAACTATTCTTGAAAATATTATAGGTGATAATATTATTTCACAAGAAGAAGTAGAGGAAATTTGTAAATTAGTAAATATTCACGATGAAATCCAAAATATGCCTATGGGATATCATACGCTAGTTTCGGAGATGGGATTGAATTTGTCTGGTGGGCAACGTCAAAGAATTATTTTGGCTAGAGCATTAGTCAAGAAACCTCGAATTATGCTCTTAGATGAAGCGACAAGCTATTTAGATAATGTAAACGAAAAACAAATAATGAGAAAATTTAAAGAGCAGAATATTACTATAATCTTGATTGCACATCGTTTATCTACAATTATTGACTCTGATCAGATTTTTGTTATGGACAATGGAAAAATTTCTGAGAGAGGGACGCATAGAGAGCTATTAAATAATAGAGATGGTTTATACAGTCAACTTTATCAAATGAATTATTAATTTTAATAAAAAATTTCAAGTTTAAGTTATTTTGCATTAAATGAGTTGATTATGCTTATCATTTGTATCACACTTCCAAGAAAAGTAAGAATAAACTTATGTCTCAGAAGTATGGGGTTTAGTTTTATAGTATCACTCACTAAAAATATTGGAAAATGTAAAAATTGAAAAGAATTCTACTTCGTCAAGGTGTAATGACCTCAAAAGTTGAACTATTAATTTATGCTAAGGATTGAATCCTGTATTGCACAGGACTCAGTCCTTTTAATTGTGGTTTCAAGCCAGTTTTTCTCTGTGAGAAAAATTAGTCAAGTAATATAGCACGACCTGAACGAAGTTCAGCGAGCGTCTTTAGACGCCGCTGGAGAGAAACGGCTTATAGCCGGTGTACAAGCCACCCGTTTTCACGGGTGGTTATGACTAGTCGAATTGCCACCGATCAACACTTTACTCAAAATGGTTTCTATTGTTTCTTGATTGAGAGCTTGAAACAAGGTAAGTTTTAATTTTCTAATACGAACTTTAAGAACAGATTATTTCTATTTTTCTGAAAAAAACGACAAGATTATGGAATTTCCAAAGAAATACTCCGTTGTGACATCAATATAGCCTCCAACTTTATTTTCTACTAGCAGTATGCTGAAGGTGTGAGAATTATGATAGATACATTGTCATAGAGCTAAATTGATTGTTCCAATTTAATTGTTCAAGCTAGCTTGACATAGATAGAAAAAGATATTTCACACGGAGTCTATTGCTATATTAGAATATCTAGCTAATCAATCTGTATTACCATTTTTAATTTTTAAATCGTTCAATATTATTGCACGATTTACTCATTACTAAAGCTATTTAGCGATGTATACTTAGTAGTGTAAAGATGATTATCTTAAAAAAAGAAAGGAGAGTTGTTTATGACTAAACATATTCATAAATGTGAAGAAATTGATAGTCTTGATTTTGAAGTAAACGAGCAAGAGCTTTCAGGCAAATCAGGTTCAGGTTGGTTTACGGCAGTTCAATTAAGTCTAGCAGGTCGTTGCGGTCGATGGTTTACAGGATCATTTGAATGCACTAGTAACAACGTAAGTTGTGGTAAATAAAAATGGGGGAAAAATGATGGAAGAAAAGAAAATGTCATCAGAGATTGATAATTTGGATTTTGAAGTAAATGAGCAAGAGCTTTCAGGTAAATCAGGTTCAGGTTGGTTTACGGCAGTTCAATTAAGTCTAGCAGGTCGTTGTGGTCGATGGTTTACTGGTTCATTTGAATGTACTAGTAACAACGTAAGTTGTGGTAAATAAAAATAGGAGAAAATGATGGAAGAAAAGAAAATGTCATCAGAGATTGATAATTTGGATTTTGAGGTAAACGAGCAGGAGCTTTCAGGCAAATCAGGTTCAGGCTGGTTCACGGCAGTTCAATTAAGTCTAGCAGGTCGTTGTGGTCGATGGTTTACTGGTTCATTTGAATGTACTAGTAATCATGTAAAATGCGGTTAACTAAGGATTAGAAAATTTTATTCTGATAAATAGTATTTGTTAAATTTATTATAAACAAGGAAAGTTTTGCGAGGGACAATATGGAAAACAAGCAATATAATTCAGAAATTGACACTTTAGACTTTGAAATTAGCGCTCAAGAATTGGAAGGAACTTCTGGTGCAGGAGGCTGGTATTCAGCATTTAAAATGACTCTAGCTGGTCGCTGCGGTCGATGTTTCACATGTTCTTATGAATGTACAAGTAATAATGTTAATTGTTAATTTAGGAAGTATATATGTTTCTTGAGATGTGAAAATTTTCCTTGTTATAGTTGACAGATATAGAGTTAAATGATAAATTATAGGAGAAACAAAATGGAAGAAAATTATGTAGAAGTTGATAGCTTGCGTCATGAAATTGACAATCAAGAATTAGCAGGTAATTCTGCAGCTGGACTCAGAACAGCAATTCGAATGACTAGTCAAGGTCGCTGTGGGTGGGCTTTCACGCTTTCTTATGAATGTACGTCACCAAATGTCCGCTGTAGATAGAATGAACAAGATTGGAGAGTAAGATGGAAGGAATTATTGGAACACTTGAGTTTTATGCTCCCGTATTGATTCTAGGAGCATCTATTATTGGTATCGTCTACGTTATGAAAAAACGAAAAGAACGAAAATGATGTATATTTAAAAAGCCATACTAGTTTATGGCTTTTTTACTTGTCTTTAGAGAGATTATGCACGAATTACTCATGATATTAAAGCTCAGATTGATTATAATAGTCTTGTAAAATAGAAATGGAGGAATATTTATGTCACAATTAGTTGTAAAAAATTTAAATAAAGAGTTTGGGGAGGGAGATAGCCTAGTTCATGCTTTATCGGATGTTAATCTCTCTGTAAAGACAGGAGAATTTCTTGCTATTATGGGAGCAAGCGGCAGTGGAAAAACAACTTTGTTAAACTGTATTTCAACAATCGATAAGCCGACGTCAGGTGATATTTCCTTTGAGGGATTTGATATCATCAATGCAACAGATAATCAATTGGCAAACTATCGCTCACAAAATATTTCCTATATCTTTCAATCTTATAATTTAGTTGAAACTTTAACAGTTTATGAGAATATTGTCTTACCATTACAAATTCAAGGGAAAAAAGTTGCTGATTGTCATTTAAAAATAGAAAATATCCTAGAAAAATTATCAATTGGTCAATTACGAAATAAATTTCCCAATCAATTATCAGGAGGACAAAGACAGCGTGTTGCCACCGCACGTGCTCTAATTGATGAATCTAAACTGCTTATTGCAGATGAACCAACAGGTGCTTTAGATTCGGCTAACTCAGAAAATTTAATGGCTCTTCTGCAAGAGATTAATCAAGTTTTTGGCATTACCATTTTAATGGTGACACATGATCCGGCAGCAGCTAAGTATTCATCACGAATTATTCTATTAAAGGATGGACAAGTTACAGCAGATATGTACCGCCATTCTTTATCAAATGAAGAATACTTACAAAAAATTTATAAACATACACGATAAGGAGAAGTAGGATGTATCCAAAATTAATTCTCAGAAATGTTCAAAGAAATTTACAGACCTACACAGTTTATTTTCTTAGTTTAACGTTAATTTATAGTCTACTCTATGCATTTAATGCTTTGCCAAGTCATCCTGTTATGCAAAGTTTATCAGGTGCTAAGGAGATGATGACAACCATTATGACACAATATATGGGACTATTATCTTATGTTGTATTGAGTACAATTGCTTTTTTAGTTGTTTACTCCACTGGTTTCGTATTAGGTCGAAGAAAACAAGAGCTAGGTCTATACGCAACATTGGGGATGAAAAAACGTCATATTGTAGGAACGCTTTTCTGTGAGACAATGGTTGTTAATCTGTTTGCTTTGCTTGCAGGATTTATCTTAGGGTTAGGAGTATTGATTGTTCTAGCACATATTGCATCTAATTTTTTTATGGGGAATTATTTTGGTAATATGTTTTTTCTAGACATGAAATCAGTTAATTTATTAGGAATATCATATTTAGCAACAAGTGTAATCATTGGTGTGATGGACATAGTTACCTTTAGAAAGCAAGCTATTATTTCTCTTATTCAAGAAAATGGTGTTAAAAGTTCTATTTTTTCGAAAGGAGAAACAAAATGGCAATTGCTACTATTTATCTTGTCGGCACTAGTTATTTGCTTTGGATGTGTCTATTTATCAGACTATACACATATTTCAATTCTTAGAAATTGGGGAATGTTACTTATAACACTGTTTGTACTAGTTATATTTATTTTTTACAGTACATTAAGTCATTCTTTGATCCGCTTAACTTATTCATTGCCAAATTGGTATTTCAAGAAATATAATTCATTTAAACTCAGACAACTATCTAAGCAAGCAGATCGTAATTCGGTGACCATATCGGTATTATCGCTTTCCTTGGCATTAGCAACTAGCTTATTGATTTTTAGTGGTAGTGCCTACAGTTCATTGAGTAATGATTTAAATAAATTTATTCCTTATGATATTGATGTGCAGATGTTTAAGGGAGAAAAATACCATCATAACAATATAGATGTAAAGAATAAGTTAAAAGAAGATGGTTTTGACTTTTCGATTATTGATAAAGAGTTTGAGTATCCAACTTATATAAGTGAATTGACTTATAAAGATATTATTGATACAAGCAATTTATGGGATTTAGATAAAGAATTAGGAGGCTCGTTCGTTAATATTGTTTCGCTTACTGATTATAATTCTTTATTAAGACTTCAAGGGAAAAAAGAAGTCAGTTTGTCAGACAATGAATTTTTAATAAATGCAAACTATAAAGGCACTAGGAAGCAGATTAGGGAATTTCTCTCTAAAACTAACGAATTGACTGTTTCCGATGTAAAGTTAAGGTCAAGTTCTAAAAGTCCTTTGGAAAATGTTTATTTTGTTACTACAGTAGAAAATAATGATCGAGGGACATTGATAGTCCCTGATAAAGTAGCGAAAAAATTGACTATTAACAGTTTACATTATGTAGCCTTATATAAAAAAGGGATTGATAAACGAAATGTTGAATCATTTTTAGAGAACTGGATTGAAAATTATTATTTTACGGATCAAGAAGGAAATCAAGCTGATTTTGTATATCAAACAAAAGTTCGATCAGCAGAACTATATCTAGGAGTTATGGGAGTCATTGTATTAGTTCTAATTTTTGTTGGAGTTATTTTTACAGTTATCACATTGAGTATTCTGTCGTTGCAGGCTTCCACAAATGCATTAGAAAGTGTTAATGATTACAATATACTTTATTTATTAGGAAATCAAAGAATGCAAAATAAAAAAATTATTTTTCAACAGATTCTCGCCTATTTTCTAATACCGTTGCTAATAGCTATTCCATTGAGTTGTTCACTTAGTAATAGCTTATTAGGCTACTTTGAAAATTTTGCAAATACAACAGTTGTAATTGATGTAAAATATTTATTGTTTATGATTGGTTTATTTACAATTTATATCTATTTTACCTATAAAATTTGTGTGAGGGCCAGTAATCAGATCTAATGAGTGAAAACCAGAATGGGATATTAGCTATCCTTATTCTGGTTTTGTGATATAATGATAACAAAAAATCATAGTAGGAAATTTTAAATATGAAGACGTGGTTAAAGAATATTTCTGATAACTCATTATTGTTATGGTGGAGCACTTTAATAAATCATTTTATATTAATGGTTTATATATACCTTAAAATTCCATTTGACTTTTCATCAACTTTTACTCAAAAATTTGCAGTTGTTTTTATTATTTTGTTGATTATTTCTACTTATATTTGTAATTTCTTAAAGTTTAAATATAGTGAATTAAAGTTGTGGCTATTACTATCTCTATTTTTAATTAGTTGGCAATTGGCTCTGAGTTTGAATGTTGAACACACATTATTCCATTTTTTAGATCTGCTTCATCCCATTAATTCTTTTCTATTAGTTTATAGTTCAGTATCTATTATTCTGTTAGGTAAAAAAATAGGTGAGGAACTATTTTTTGTAACTTTTATTGTTACGATTATTACAGAGATATCTTATTTTTTTAGTGAGCCTCTCTTTTTATTCTTATCTATATTTACATCATTTTTCATTTCTTGCTTACCTATTGTTCTGTTAATGATGTATAAAAAAGAGTTGAAATCTTTTTTAAATTACCAGAGGAAAAATTTAACCTTCCTTTCATTTTTTCTACCCGTTACTTATGTCATTTTATATATTAACACGGCTGATATTGGTATTTTAAATTTTTTATGGTATGTAGAAATTTTTTTGGTACTTGTTTCGTTCCACTTGAAAACAATTTATATGAGTTTTCAAAAAAAGATAGATGAGTTGAAACTATTATATATTGAGGCAAGTTTAAAAGTACTACTGGGGGTAAGTATCCTTTTAATTGCTACATTTATTATTGCAAGACTAGATTTAAAACAAAGTTTTATTTGTTTTAATTTACTTGTGCTGATTGTTGGATTTCTAACGGAAGAATTTATTAGATTATTTAGAGGTAAGCGGCTAACGGGTGCAAAAGATTATTTAGAAGTTTTATTTTTGAAAAGAAATAAGATGGTGAAGAATTTGTTAGCTAATGAAGATATAGAGCAACAATTCGCAGAATTTCTTCATAACGAAGTATTACAAAGTGTGATGGCTATTAAAAATTTTAATAAATATGGAGAAGATGAGAAGTTTAGAACTCAGATTGGATATGTCTCAGATGAACTAGTTCAACGTATCCGAGAGAGAATGGATTATTATCAACCAATGAGTAGTGGCAATGAGGAGTTAACTAAAAAATATACATCATTAATTGATAGAATATTGAGGAGATATGAGACTATGAAAGAAGTTGAAACAGATTTTCAGTCTGATTTTTTTCTAATGGAACCGTATGATAAGATTCTTTATCGCTTTATTGAAGAATTAGTGACTAATGCTGTTAAATATTCATCAGGACATACTATTTGGTTATCTCTCTCTGTATCTGACGATATTATTTATTTATCTTGTAAAAATAATTATGATATTTCTAGTAACCATCTTGGTTATGGGTTAAAGAATTTAGAAAATCGTGTTAGTGTTTTAGGTGGAACAATAGAAATTCAGACAATGGATGCTATGTTTCAAGTAGAAATTCAATTACCAATAGATAAGGAGCTATGCTATGAAAATTTTATTAATTGATGATCACAAGTTGTTTAGTCAGAGCATAAAAATGATTTTAGAGTTATCAGAAACAATTGAATATGTTGATTTAGTTGAAAATTTTCAATCAGTAGATGATATTGATTATAGTCCATACGATATCATTTTGATAGATATTAATTTGACTAGTATTTATGAAACAGATGGATTAGCCTTGGCAGAAGAAATGATAAAAAAAGAACGAGGTATTAAAATCGTTATTTTAACAGGGTATAGCAAAAAAATTTATGAGTATCGAGCTCATAAGATGGGAGCCTATGCTTTTATTGATAAAAGTATCGATCCAGATAAGCTTCTTACTCAATTAAAAGGTATATATAGTGGAAAAAAGTATTTTTCGGTAGAAGAAATCGTGGATATCTTGTCTGAACGAGAGATAGAAGTGTTAGAATCGATTAGAAATGGTTTAACAATTGATGAGGTTTGTGAAACCTTATTTTTAAGTAAGCGGACTGTTTCGAATCATTTGGCAAATGTATTTTCAAAGCTAGGTGTTAATAATAGGCAGGAGGCAATCCATAAAGCAGAACTTTTAGGATATTTCTCTCCAGAGTAAGATTATCTTTTATGCCAAATTGGCATAAAACTATGAATTATGAATCAAGTAAACCATTAAGTTATGCACGATTTAAGCGCCTTGTTGGTGTTCAACGCACTACTTTTGAAGAGATGTTAGCTGTGTTAAAAACAGCTTATCAACTTAAACACGCAAAAGGTGGACGAACCCCTAAGTTAAGCCTAGAAGACCTCCTCATGGCTACTCTTCAATACATGCGAGAATACCGAACTTATGAACAAATTGCGGCTGATTTTGGCATTCACGAAAGCAACTTAATCCGTCGGAGTCAATGGGTTGAAGTGACTCTTCTTCAAAGTGGTTTTACGATTTTAAAAACTCATCTTAGTGCTGAGGATACGGTGATTGTGGATGCAACAGAGGTAAAAATCAATCGTCCTAAAAAAATCAACTAACCAATTATTCTGGTAAAAAGAAATGTCATGCTATGAAGGCTCAGGCGATTGTCACAAGCCAAGGGAGAATTGTTTCTTTGGATATTGCAGTGGACTATTGCCACGATATGAAGTTGTTCAAAATGAGCCGCAGAAATATCGGACAAGCTGGTAAAATCTTGGCTGACAGTGGTTGTCAAGAGCTCATGAAGATGTATTCACAAGCGCAAACTCCGAGGAAATCAAGCAAACTTAAGCCACTAACTCTTGAAGATAAATCCTATAATCATGTGCTATCTAAAGAGAGAATCAAGGTTGAGAATGTTTTTGCCAAAGTAGAAACGTTTAAAATGTTTTCAACAACCTATCGAAATCGACGTAAACGCTTTGGATTACGAATAAATTTAATTGCTGAAATTATCAACCGTGAACTAGGATTCTAGTTTCACAGGAAGTCTAATAGCATAAATACGCCTAGAAATGACATTTTTATGTAGTATTTCTAGGTTTTTTTGTTTTAAACTGAAAAAATTTTCAATTTAGGCTTGACAAACGATGAGGATAGCAGTATTATTTATACAACTAAAAAGAATAAACATAAAGGAGGCTTTGTTATGAATAAGATGAAGAAGGTGTTGATGACGATGTTTGGTTTAGTGATGCTCCCCCTACTATTTGCTTGTAGTAACAATCAATCGGCTGGAATTGAAGCTATCAAGTCCAAAGGAAAATTGGTTGTAGCCCTCAATCCAGATTTTGCTCCATTTGAATACCAAAAAGTGGTTGATGGGAAAAATCAGATTGTGGGTTCAGATATCGAATTAGCCAAGGCTATCGCAACAGAACTAGGTGTCGAATTGGAACTATCTCCCATGAGTTTTGACAATGTACTGGCTAGTGTTCAATCAGGTAAAGCTGACCTTGCCATATCTGGTGTTTCTAAGACAGATGAGCGGAGCAAGGTGTTCGATTTTTCAATTCCCTACTATACTGCAAAAAATAAACTCATTGTCAAAAAATCTGACTTGGCCACTTATCAGTCTGTAAACGACTTGGCGCAGAAAAAGGTCGGAGCACAGAAAGGTTCGATTCAAGAGACGATGGCGAAAGATTTGCTACAAAATTCATCCCTCGTATCTCTGCCTAAAAATGGGAATTTAATCACAGATTTAAAATCAGGGCAAGTGGATGCCGTCATCTTTGAAGAACCAGTTGCCAAGGGATTTGTGGAAAATAATCCTGATTTAGCAATCGCAGACCTCAATTTTGAAAAAGAGCAAGATGATTCCTACGCGGTCGCCATGAAAAAAGATAGCAAGGAATTAAAAGAGGCAGTCGATAAAACCATTCAAAAGTTGAAGGAGTCTGGAGAATTAGACAAACTCATTGAGGATGCCTTTAAAGCGTCCATTGAAAAATAGAAAGAAGGAAAAGAATATGAGTAAAGAAAAAGTAATTTTGGCCTATTCTGGCGGTTTAGACACATCAGTTGCTATTACCTGGCTGAAGAAAGACTATGATGTTGTTGCAGTTTGTATGGATGTGGGTGAAGGGAAAGACTTAGATTTCATCCATGATAAGGCTCTCAAGGTTGGGGCAGTCGAATCTTATGTCATTGATGTTAAGGACGAATTTGCTACAGATTATGTGCTAGTGGCTCTCCAATCACATGCCTACTATGAACAAAAGTACCCCTTGGTATCTGCCTTGAGCCGCCCTCTGATTTCTAAAAAATTGGTTGAAATCGCGCATCAGACAGGAGCGACTACAATTGCTCATGGTTGTACAGGTAAGGGGAATGACCAAGTACGTTTTGAAGTATCGATTGCAGCCTTGGATCCCAATTTAAAAGTGATTGCGCCAGTTCGTGAATGGAAATGGTCTCGGGAGGAAGAAATTCATTATGCCAAGGAAAATGGGGTACCTGTTCCTGCTGACCTTGACAATCCCTACTCTGTTGACCAAAATCTTTGGGGACGTGCTAATGAGTGTGGTGTTTTGGAAAATCCATGGAATCAGGCTCCAGAAGAAGCCTTTGGCATCACAACTTCTCCAGAGCAAGCTCCAGATACGCCAGAATACATTGAAATTGAGTTTAGTGAAGGTGTTCCAGTTTCTCTCAATGGAGAAGTGCTAAAATTGGCAGATTTGATTCAAAAACTCAATGAAATAGCTGGAAAACATGGGGTTGGACGGATTGACCACGTGGAAAATCGCTTGGTTGGGATTAAATCAAGAGAAATCTATGAGTGTCCAGGTGCAGTGACCCTGCTGACAGCTCATAAGGAAATTGAGGATTTGACGCTTGTGAGAGAAGTGGCTCATTTTAAACCAATCATAGAAAATGAATTATCAAATCTCATTTATAATGCTTTGTGGTTTAGTCCGGCTACACAAGCCTTGATTGCTTATATTAAAGAGACTCAAAAAGTTGTCAATGGGACTGCAAAAGTCAAACTCTATAAGGGAAGCGCTCAGGTCGTGGCTCGGAAATCACCAAATTCACTTTACGATGAAAATTTGGCGACGTATACCAGTGCGGATACCTTTGACCAAGATGCGGCTGTTGGCTTTATTAAGTTGTGGGGACTTCCAACCAAGGTTCATTCTGAGGTTCAAAAAAGCGCCAAATAGGGCGATTGGATAGAGAGGTGGATGTGATATGGCTAAGAATACAAAATTATGGGGTGGTCGCTTTGAAGGTACTGTCGAAGACTGGGTAGAGCGCTTTGGTGCGAGTATATCTTTTGACCAGAAATTAGCTAAATTTGATGTGATTGGTTCTTTAGCCCACGTTCAGATGTTGGGTCAGACGGGCATTTTGAGTTTGAATGAGTCAGAAAAGATTCAAGAAGGGTTGAAAGAGCTTTTAGAAGAGCTAGAGGCAGGCCAACTTGACTTTGATATCGGAAACGAAGATATTCATATGAATATGGAAGTGTTACTGACAGAAAAAATTGGTCCCCTTGCAGGGAAGCTACATACAGCTCGTTCTCGAAATGACCAAGTTGCGACAGATATGCACTTGTATCTCAAGGAGCAACTAGGTCATGTCCTAGATAAACTGGCTCATCTCAAGGGTGTTTTATTAGACTTGGCGGAAAATCATGTGGAGACGATTATGCCGGGCTATACCCATCTGCAACATGCCCAGCCTATTAGTTTTGCCCATCATCTGATGGCTTATTACAATATGTTTCAGAGAGACAGTGAACGTTTTGAATTTAACCAGAAGCATACAGATCTATGCCCTCTAGGTGCGGCAGCTTTGGCAGGGACGACTTTCCCCATTGATCGCCAATTGTCTAGCGATTTGTTAGAGTTTAAGCAACCTTATACAAATTCTTTGGATGCTGTTAGTGACCGCGATTTTATCTTAGAATTTCTGTCAAATGCCAGCATACTCATGATGCATATGAGCCGTTTTTGTGAAGAAATGATTAATTGGTGTAGTTTTGAGTACCAATTCATTACCTTGTCAGATACGTTTACAACAGGTTCCTCTATTATGCCACAAAAGAAAAATCCAGATATGGCTGAGTTGATTCGAGGAAAGACTGGTAGAGTTTATGGGAATCTGTTTGGACTGTTGACAGTCATGAAGTCCTTGCCCTTAGCTTATAATAAGGATTTGCAAGAGGATAAGGAAGGGATGTTTGATACGGTCGAAACGATTTTAAATTCCCTTGATGTATTGGCAGGTATGTTATCTAGCTTGCAGGTAAACAAGAAAAAAATGCAAGAGTCTACAGAGAAGGACTTTTCAAATGCGACTGAGTTGGCAGATTATTTGGCAGGGAAAGGCTTGCCATTTAGAGAAGCTCATGAGGTTGTGGGAAGATTAGTGTTAGACTCTATCAAGTCTGCTAAAAATATTCAAGATTGGACTTTGGAGGAATTACAAACCTATCATTCCCTCATTGCCGAGGATATTTATGTCTACTTGCAACCTAAAACTGCTGTTCAAAGGCGAAATTCCTTGGGAGGTACAGGGTTTGACCAAGTGAAATACCAGATTGCAGTTGCTAAGAAAGCGAATGAAGCTAAAAAGTGCTAGATTGATAGGTTTAGAACAAGAGGTTGGTAGATTATCAGCCTCTTTCTTGTCGTTGAAAAAGTGAGATATATTGACTTTTGAAAAAAATGTCATAATTGAGTTGGGATAAACGTAAAAGTCATACTTTCTCGTTAAATCGTTTGGCGATTCATGGTGACATGGACACATAGTAGTAAACACACTATGTGGCTTGGCAGAGCTAAAAACTTCTGGTTTAACAATGGCTGGTATTAAGAACTAACGAACAAATAATATGTAAAGAGTCGAGGAAATCCCTCGGCTTTTTTATCTTTCCTTCGCTTGGTAATAGATCTCTACTTCTTTTTTGAGATGAGACAGCATAGAAGTTTCCTCGGTTAGCTCCAGAAGGGAGAACCCTTTTTGGATAAGTTTAGAATCGT